>DASUDU010000029.1:0-3519 GCA_036275435.1 Usitatibacteraceae bacterium
CAACTTACCGTGCGCCCATCAGCGCGATGGTGGTATCCAGCATGCGGTTGCTGAAGCCCCACTCATTGTCGTACCACGACGAGACCTTGACCAGGCGGCCGCTGACCTTGGTCAGCGTCGCATCGAAGGTCGAGGAATGCGCGTCATGGTTGAAGTCGATGGAGACCAGCGGCGCCTTGTTGTAGGCGAGGATGCCTTTCAGCGCCGGCGACTCGGAGGCGGCCTTCATGATCGCGTTCACTTCATCGGCGCTGGTGTCGCGTGCGGCGATGAACGACAGGTCGACGATCGATACGTTGATGGTCGGCACGCGAATCGCGTAGCCGTCGAGCTTGCCGTTGAGTTCCGGCAGCACCAGGCCGACCGCGGCGGCGGCGCCGGTCTTGGTCGGGATCATCGACATGGTCGCCGAGCGCGCGCGGCGCAGGTCCTCGTGCATCACATCGGTCAGCACCTGGTCGTTGGTGTAGGCGTGCACCGTGGTCATCAGGCCGGACACCAGGCCGATCGCGTCGTGCAGCGGCTTGACCAGCGGCGCCAGGCAATTGGTGGTGCAGCTGGCGTTGGAGATGACCGTCATCGCCGGGGTCAGCACCGAATGGTTGACGCCGTAGACGATGGTGGCGTCGACATCCTTGCCACCCGGGGCCGAAATGATGACTTTCTTCGCGCCGCCCTTCAGGTGCGCCGAGGCTTTATCCTTGCTGGTGAAAAAACCGGTGCATTCCATCACCACGTCGACGCCCAGTTCGCCCCAGGGCAATTGCGCCGGGTCGCGTTGCGCCAGCACGCGGATGCGATCGCCGTTGACCACCATCGAATCGCCGTCGACGACCACGTTGCCCGGGAACTTGCCGTGCGCCGTGTCGTAGCGGGTCAGGTGGGCGTTGGTTTCGACCGGGCCCAGGTCGTTGATGGCCACGATCTGGATGTCATGCTTTTTGCCGCCTTCGTAGTGCGCGCGCAGGATGTTGCGGCCGATGCGGCCATAGCCGTTGATGGCGACCTTGATCGTCATGGTGTTCGCTTTCTTTCGGTCAGTGTGGGGATGACGGGTCCCGCGCCGGTCGGCCGGCGCGGCAAAGCAACAATTTTACCGCAACGCAACATGCCACCCAAGCACCCGTGCCTGCAAGCGATAATGGGCACATGAACAAGATTGTGCTGGCCACCGGCAACCCGGGGAAACTGCGTGAATTCGCCCTGTTGCTGTCGCGCTTCGGCTTCGAGGCGCTGCCGCAGGCCGATCTGGGCATCGGCGAGGCCGAAGAGCCGCACGAGACCTTTGTCGAAAACGCCCTGGCCAAGGCCCGGCATGCCGCGCGCCTCTCGGGGCTGCCGGCGCTGGCCGACGATTCCGGGATCTGCGCACTGGCCTTGGGCGGTGCCCCGGGTGTCTTTTCGGCGCGCTATGCGGGTGAGCCAAAGTCCGATGCGCGCAACAACCGGAAGCTGCTGGACAACCTGCGCGACCAGACGGACCGGCGCGCCTACTACTACTGCGCGCTGGTGCTGGTACGCTCGCCCGACGACCCGACGCCGCTGATCGCCGAGGCGACCTGGCGCGGCCGCATTGTCGACACCCCGGCGGGCGACGGCGGCTTTGGCTACGACCCGCATTTCTGGTTGCCCGAACACGGCTGCACCGCAGCCCAGATGGCGGCGGATGCGAAAAACCGCGTCAGCCATCGCGGCCAGGCCATTGAAATCCTCGCCGCCAAACTGGCCGCCCACCCGGACTTGGTGCCGTGAGCGGTGCGCGGATCGCGGTGGCGGCACCAGGCGCGCCGGTGCTATCCAGCCTTCCGCCGCTGTCGCTGTACGTGCACATCCCGTGGTGCGTGCGCAAGTGCCATTACTGCGATTTCAATTCGCACGAGGCGCGCGCCGATGCGCCATTCGCCGCCTACGTCGACGCGCTGGTGGCTGACCTTGAGTCATCGCTGCCGCAGGTCTGGGGCCGCAATGTGCATACGGTGTTTTTCGGCGGCGGCACGCCCAGCCTGATGCCCCCGGCCGAGCTCGATCGCCTGCTCGCGGCGATCCGCGCCCGACTGCCGCTGGCGGCGGATGCCGAGATCACGCTCGAGGCCAACCCGGGCACCGTCGAAGCGGGCCATTTCAAGGCGTTTCGCGATGCCGGCGTCAATCGCCTGTCCATCGGCGTGCAAAGCTTCAACGATCGCCACCTGAAGGCGCTGACGCGCATTCACGGTGCCGACGAGGCGCGCCGCGCGATTGCCGCGGCGCAAGCGTGCTTCGACAACATCAACCTTGACCTGATGTTCGCCCTGCCCGGGCAGACCATGGCCGAGTGCGAGGCCGATGTCGATGCCGCGCTGGCCTTCGGCACCCCGCATATCTCGCTCTATCACCTGACGATCGAGCCCAATACCTATTTCCACCGCTATCCGCCAACGCTGCCCGATGACGACCTTGCCGCCGACATGCAAGCCATGATCGGCGAGCGGCTCGACGCGGTGGGTTACCAACATTACGAAACCTCGGCGTATGCAAGGCCCGGGTTTCAATGCCGGCACAACCTGAACTACTGGCGCTTTGGCGATTACCTGGGCATCGGTGCCGGCGCCCACGGCAAGATTTCCTTCGCCGATCGCGTCGAGCGCAGCGTCAAGCGCAAGAATCCGCGCGACTACCTGGCCGCGTTGCCGGGCAGTTTCAATCTGGAACAGAAAGCGGTGGGCGCCCGCGACCTGCCGTTCGAGTTCATGCTCAATGCCCTGCGCCTGTGCGACGGCTTCACGCTGAATCTGTTCGCCGAACGCACCGGATTGCCACTGGCTGCGATCGGCGCCACACTAGCGCAAGCCGAGCAGCGCGGCCTGATCCGCCGGGACCATGTCAACGTGGTCCCGACCGAGCGCGGCCGCCTGTTCCTCAACGAACTTGTGGCGATGTTTCTGCCGGAAGCTTGACCCCCGTGGCCGCCTGCGCCGTGGCCGCGCGCGCGTGAGACTTGTGATCGCGGAAGGTAAGCTTGATCGCCACGCCACCGCACAGCAACACCCCGGCGACGATGAACGACATCGAGTAATTGCCGGTCTCGACGCGCAGCCACTCGGAGAGCCGGCTCATCACAAAGCCGCCCACGCCCCAGGCGGTGAACAGCAGGCCGTAATTGGCGCCGAAATGCGGCATGCCCCACAAGTCCTTGGCGTAGGACGGGAAGATCGCCAGGTTGGCCCCGTAGTTGAAGCCCACGGCGGTGGCCACCAGCACGATGAACCAAGCGCTGCCGGAGGACGCGGCATACACGGCGAGGAACATCAGCGCTGCCTGCAAGGCCAGCACCGAGGTCAGCACCCGGCGCCGGCCGAAGCGGTCGCTCAGCGAGCCGGCGATCACGCGGCCGGCGGCATTGCCGATGGCCAGGATCGCCACGGCAAGGAAGGCCTGTTCGCCCATCGACAACTTGGCCATGCCGGAAATGCTGCCGATGACCATGAGGCCCGCCCCGGCGCTGATGAAATACAACACCCACAGCGTCCAGAACTGCCC
>DASUDU010000030.1:0-2786 GCA_036275435.1 Usitatibacteraceae bacterium
GACTACACCGACCGCGTCACGCAGCAGCGCATCCCGGCCGTGACCACCGGGCAGATCTACAAGGGCTCGATCGCCTTCATCATCCTGCAACTCATCATGGTGGCCGTGGTGATGATGTATCCGAACCTCGTGCTCGACCAGCTTGACAAGGCGCCGACGATGGACCCGTCGAAGATCGAGATCAAGACCGACGACCCGGTCGAACCGCCGAAAGCCGACGATGATCCGGCCAAATCCCTGCAGCCCGCGCCCTCAACGGACGAACCCAAGGCCGATGCGAAGCCGGAGTCCAAAAAAGAAAAGGAAACCGACCCGCTCAAGGCCGCGCTGGAAGCCAACAAACAGGAAGACGACGACCCAGCCAAGGCGCTGATGGATGCAGTGGAAAAAGACAGAAGGAAACCGAAGCCGGCCGTACAGAAGTAAGCCGCCGGGTTTGCTGCAATCGCCGATGGAAAGCCGTTTGCCCACGCGCCTTTTCAGCCGTTTTTGCCTTGAACACCGGGCCCATCAACAACTTTTCACTTCGTCGAAAAAAACAAAGGCCCGCAACCGCGGGCCCGTGTGACTGCGAGATTCGATTGCCGCCCTACAACTTCTGCGCCTGCATGAAGCTGTCGAACCCGCCCTCAGCGAACTTGAACCAGAGCACCTGTTCGTTGCGGAACTTGGAATAGTCCTCGTAAACCTTTTTCCAGTTGGGGTTCTTGGCCGACAACTCGGCGTACAACTCATTGGCGCCTTTGAACGCGGCGTCCATCACGTCCTTGGGCATGCGCAAGAGCTTCGTGCCCGCGCCGGCCAACTGGCGCAAGGCTGCGGGGTTGCGGGCGTCGTACTTGGCCTGCATGTCCACGTGCGCCAGAGCGGCCGAGGCTTCGACGATCGCCTGGTATTCCTTGGGCAGCGCCGCCCAGGCTTTGCTGTTGACGAACAGGGTCAATTGCGGGCCGCCTTCCCACCACGCCGGGTAGTAGTAGTTCTTGGCCACCTTGTTGAAGCCGAGCTTCTGGTCGTCGTACGGGCCCACCCACTCGGCCGCGTCGATGGTGCCCTTCTCCAGCGCCGAGTAGATTTCGCCGCCCGGGATGTTCTGCGGCACGCCGCCGATGCGCTCGAGCACCTTGCCGCCGAAGCCGCCGATGCGCATCTTCAATCCCTTGATGTCCTTGACCGACTTGATTTCCTTCCGGTACCAGCCGCCCATTTGCGCGCCGGTGTTGCCCATGGGGAAGTTGACAATGTTGAAGTTGGCGTAGAACTCGCGCATCAATTTCATGCCGTTGCCGTGGTACATCCACGCGGTCATCTGCCGCGAATTCATGCCGAAGGGGATCGCGCAATCGAGCGCAAAGGTCTCGTCCTTGCCGAAAAAGTAGTACGGTGCCGTGTGCGCGCACTCCACCGTGCCCATCTGCACCGCATCGACCTTGCCGAAGGCGGGCACCAGTTCGCCGGGCGTGTGCACGGTGATGGTGAATTTGCCGCCGGTGGCCTCGGTCACGCTCTTGGCGAAGACATCGGCCGCACCGTGGATGGTGTCGAGGCTTTTCGGAAAGCTTGAACTCAAGCGCCAGCGCAACATCTGCTGCGCGTGCACCGCCGGCGCGACGCCGGAGGCCAGGATGCCGGCAAGACCCGCGCCGCCGGCGATAAATTTTCTACGCTGCATGGTCACTCCTCGTGGTTGTTGGACAGCAACAAAAACCGCCCGAAAAGTATAAAGCAGGCGATCGCGCCAGCCTCATTCCCCGGCGATGGCCATGCGCCCGATGAGGATCGATCCGACCTGCCGCGAGCCGAGCGCGCGCACGTCGGTGCCGATGGCGACGATGTCCTTGAACATGTCCTTCATGTTGCCGGCGACGGTGAATTCCTCGACCGGATAGGCGATCTCGCCGCCTTCGACCCAGAAGCCGGCCGCGCCGCGCGAATAATCGCCGGTGACGTTGTTGACGCCCTGCCCGAGCAGCTCGGTGACGACCACGCCGCGACCCATCTTTTTGAGCAGCCCGGCGAAGTCCTCGCCGGTGGGGCGCACCATCAGGTTGTGGTTGCCGCCGGCGTTGCCGGTGGTGGCCAGGCCGAGCTTGCGCGCCGAATAGCTGCTCAGGAAGTAGCCCTGCACCACGCCGCCGGTGACCACGTCACGCCGCTGTGTCGCCACGCCCTCGCCGTCGAACGGGCCGCTGGCCAGGCCACGCGCGATGAACGGGTCCTCGACGATGTCCACGCAGGACGCGAACACCGCCTTGCCGGCGCTGTCGAGCAGGAAGCTGGCCTTGCGGTAAAGCGAGGTGCCGCTGACGGCATTGACGAAGGCGCCGATCAGCCCCGAGGCCACCGGCGCCTCGAACAGCACCGGGTATTCGCCGGTGGGTACGCGCCGCGCGTCGAGCCGCGCCGCGGTGCGCCGGCCGGCCTCGGCGCCGATCGCCTCGACCGACTCGAGGTCGGCGGCGGCGCGCGCGGTGCTGTACCAGTAGTCGCGCTGCATGCCGCTGTCGCTGCCGGCGATCAGCGTGCAACTGCCGCTGTGCCGCGAGCTCGGGTAGCCGCCGATGAAGCCGTTGGAATTGGCGTAGACGAAATCCGAGGTCGACACCGAGATCGACGCGCCCTCGGAGTTGTTGATGCGCGGGTCAACCGCCATGCCGGCTTTTTCCATGCGCTTGCACAGCGCGATCGCGGCTTCGGTGTCGAGCGCCCAGGGGTGGTAGAGGTCGCAGTCGCGAAACGGCGCCGCCGGGTGCAGCGCGCGCTCGGGCAGGCCGGCGAACGGATCG
>DASUDU010000031.1:0-9083 GCA_036275435.1 Usitatibacteraceae bacterium
TGGCACGCGAACAGTCTGGAGGAGGCGGCCATGCACACGGAGTCTGCCGAAACGATACAGCGTCGCATCGTCGAACTGAGACAGGAGCACCGCGACCTGGATCTGGCGATTGATGCGCTGATTACCACCCCGACCTATGACGAACTGCAGCTCGTCCGCCTGAAGAAGCGAAAGCTGATGTTGAAGGATCAGGTCGCCTTCCTTGAGGGTCAATTGACTCCCGATATACCCGCCTAGTACTTCGCGGGTCGGTGGCCCCCGGTTTCGATGGGGGATAATGCGGGTTTTCCCACGGTTCGGGCCTGCCGCCCGTTCGCGAGTCCGGTTTGCTTGTTGCCGCGCGGGCGTTGCACGCGAGGCCGGATCGTCGTCGGCAGGCAGCGGTGCCGCAACATTCGTCCAGTTCATGAACAAGACAGTCGTCAGTTTGATCGCGCTTGCAGCCATTGGCGCGGCGTCCGGCATCGGGTATTGGGCCGGTCGCGCAAACAGCCCTGCGCAGCCGGCGACAGCGCCAAAGACTGCGGGAGCGGCTCCGGGCAAGGTCGGTGGCGCACCTCCCGGCACGGTCGTCGAAGCGCAGCAGGTCCGCACCATGAAGTTGCCCGGCGGCATCACCGCCATCGGCACCCTGCGCTCCCAGGAGTCGGTCTCGATCCGCTCGGAAGTGTCCGGCAGGATCAGCGAATTCCTGTTCCAGGAAGGTCAGCGCGTCGAAAAGGATGCCGTGCTGGTCCGGCTCGATGCCGCAGTGCAGCGCGCCGAGTGGCAACAGGCCGAAGCCAACCTGGGGCTGGCCAAAAGCCGCCTTGAGCGCGCCCGTGACCTGTTCGGCAAGAACTTCATTTCCGCGCAGGCGCGCGACGAGGCCGAAAGCAACTTTCAGGTCGCCAAGGCCGCGTTTGACCTGGCCTCGGCGCGCCTGACCAAGCTGGAGATCCGGGCGCCGTTTTCCGGCACCGTGGGCTTGCGACAGGTCAGCATCGGCGATTACATCAAGGACGGCCAGGACATCGCCAACCTCGAGGCCATCGATACGCTCAAGGTCGACTTCCGAGTTCCCGAAGTTTTCCTCAAGCAAGTGAGCACCAACCAGAACCTGCAGGTCACCCTCGACGCATTTCCCGACCAGGTGTTCACCGGCCGCGTGCTGGCCATCAACCCGTTGCTCGACGCCGGCGGTCGCGCCATCGTGGTACGGGCCGCGGTAAGAAACAGCGATGCGCGCCTGCGGCCCGGCATGTTTGCCCGCGTGCGGCTGCTCACTGCGGAAAAGCAGGACACGCTGACCATTCCGGAACAGGCGATCATCCCCTCCGGCGACGAGTTCTATGTTTTCCGCATCCTGGACGAGCGCGCGGTGCGCACCAAGGTGGAAATCGGCCAGCGCGGCGAGGGAATCGTGGAAATCGTCAACGGTCTGGCCGCCAGCGACACCGTGGTCACTGCCGGGCAGATCAAGATCCGCGACGGCGCGCCGGTCCGGATCGCCGAGGCCGCAACCCCGGCTCCAGCCGGAGCGACCATGCCGGCGCCGGCACCCGGCGCCAAGGCGGAGCAGCCCGCCGCGGCGCGCAAGTCCTAGCCGGCAACCATGATCCTGTCCGACATCTGCATCCGCCGGCCGGTCTTTGCCAGCGTGCTGTCGCTGGCCATCATGCTGATCGGCCTGATCGCCTATTCGCGCCTGCCGGTGCGCGAGTTGCCGAAGATCGACGAGCCGATCGTCAACGTCAGCACGTTCTATCGCGGCGCGTCGGCCGACGTGATGGAAAGCCAGGTGACCAAGCCGCTGGAGGATTCGCTGTCGGGCATCGAGGGCGTCGACGTGATGACGTCATCGTCGCGTTCGGAACAGTCGGACATCACCATCCGCTTCAAACTCTCGCGCGATCCCGATTCGGCCGCAGCCGACGTGCGCGACAAGGTGGCGCGCGCGCGCGGCCGGCTGCCGCAGAACATCGATGAGCCCATCATTGCCAAGACCGAGGCCGATGCGTTCCCGATCATGTTCATCGCCTTTTCCAGCGACCGCCACAGCGCGCTGGAAACCTCGGACTATGCCAACCTGTACCTGCGGCCGAAGCTGGGGACTTTGCCCGGCGCGGCCGATGTGCGCATCTTCGGCGAGCGCAAGACTTCGATGCGCATCTGGCTCGATCGCGGCAAGCTGGCCGCCTTCAAGCTCACCCCGGCCGATGTTGAGGACGCCATCCGCCGGCAGAACGCCGAAATCCCGGCAGGCCGCATCGAAAGCGCGCGGCGCGAATTCAACGTGCTCTCGCAGACCGACCTGGCGACCCCGGAGCAATTCGGCGCGGTCATCGTCCGCGACGCCGGCGGGTATCCCGTGCGCATCCGCGACGTCGCGCGCGTCGAGTTTGCCCCGGCCAGCGACCGCGTCGTGGCGCGCTTCATGGGCCAAACCGCCATCTCGCTGGGGGTGGTGCGCCAATCGACCGCCAATACACTCGACCTTGCGCTGGCGGTGCGCAAGGAAGTGGCCGAACTGAGCAAGACCCTCCCGGAAGGCATGAAATTGACCGTCTCCTTCGACTCTTCGGTGTTCATCGAGGAGTCGACCAAGAACGTGTTCAAGACCATCGTCGAGGCCATCGCCCTGGTGGCGCTGGTGATCTTCCTGTTCCTGCGCAACCTGCGCGCCACGCTGATTCCGCTGGTGACGATCCCGATCTCGCTGATCGGCACCTTTACCCTGCTCTACATGGCCGGCTTTACCATCAACGTGCTGACGCTCTTGGCCATGGTGCTGGCGATCGGCCTGGTGGTCGACGATGCAATCGTGGTGCTGGAAAACATCTACCGACACATCGAACAGGGCATGAAGCCGTTCGCCGCGGCGTTGCAGGGCGCCAAGGAAATCGGCTTCGCGATCATCGCCATGACGATCACGCTGGCAGCGGTGTACGCGCCGCTCGCCTTCGGGCAGACGCGCACCGACCGGCTCTTCATCGAGTTTGCGCTGGCGCTGGCCGGTTCGGTGCTGGTTTCGGGTTTCATCGCGCTGACGCTTTCGCCGATGATGTGCTCGAAGCTGCTGCGCCACGAGCCCAAGCACGGCGCGCTGTTCAATTACTTCGAGCGCGGCTTTGCGCGCATCAACGACGGGTACCACCGGCTGCTCACGTTCACCCTGCAACACCGCTGGATCGGCCTGACCATCTGGCTGGTGTTCGCAGCGATCACCGTTCCGCTCTACCTGAACCTGAAGTCGGAACTGGCGCCCATCGAGGATCGCGGCGTGATCTTCGGACCCGTATCCGGCCCGGAGGGCTCGACCGTGCAGTCGACCGCGGGCTACATGGCGCAAATGGAAGCGGTCTACGCGAGCGTGCCGGAGCACTCGCGCTATGTCGTGTTCGCCGGCAATCCGACGCCCGACGCCGGTTTCTCGGTCATGATTCTCAAGCACTGGGCTGAGCGCACGCGCAGCAGTTCGCAAATCGCCGACGAGATCCGCCCCAAGTTCCGCGCCATCCCCGGCATCAACACCTTTCCGGTCGTGCCGCCCTCATTGGGCGGTGGGCGCGGCAAGCCGCTGGAGTTCGTGATCATGACCCAGCAGTCCTATCCGGACCTGGCGCGCATGGTCGAGCGGCTCACCGAAGAAGCGCGCAAGAACCCGGCGCTGGTCAACATTGATTCGGACCTGCGGCTCAACCAGCCGGAACTGCGGGTGACGGTCAATCGGGAAAAGCTCGGCGACCTCGGCGTGCCGGTGGAAACCGTCGGCCGCACGCTGGAGACCATGCTGGGCGGGCGCGTGGTTACGCGCTTCAAGAAAGGCGGCGAGCAGTACGACGTGATCGTTCAGGTCTCGCCCTCCGATCGCAATACGCCTTCGGACATCGCCGACATCTATGTGCGCTCGCGTTCCGGCGACATGGTGCCGCTGGCCAACGTGACCGCGCTGCGCGAGGGCGTCTCGCCGAAAAACCTCAACCACTTCAACCGCCTGCGCGCGGCCACGCTGAATGCCGAACTGGGCCCCGGCTACAGCCTGGGCGACGGCCTGAAGGCGATGAGCGAGGCCGCTGCCAAAGTCTTGCCGGAAGTACAGACCGATGTGGCGGGTCAAACCCGCGAGTTCAAGGAAGGCGCATCAACCCTGTTGGTGACCTTCATGCTGGCGCTGGCCTTCATCTACCTGGTACTGGCCGCCCAGTTCGAAAGCTATGCGGACCCGTTCATCATCATGCTCACCGTGCCACTGTCGATCGCGGGAGCCCTGATCGCGCTGACGCTGACCGGCAATTCGCTCAACGTGTTCTCCAAGATCGGCCTGATCACGCTGGTGGGCCTGATCACCAAACACGGCATCCTCATTGTCGAATTCGCCAACCAGTTGCAGGAGCAGGGCCGGACGGTCAAGGAAGCGGTCATCGAGGCCGCGCAGTTGCGGCTGCGGCCGATCCTCATGACCACCGGTGCCACCGTGCTCGGGGCGGCGCCGCTGGCATTTGCCGCCGGCGCGGGCGCCGAGTCGCGCCAGCAGATCGGCTGGGTGATCGTGGGCGGCATGCTGCTGGGCACCTTCCTCACCCTGCTCGTGGTGCCGGCGTTCTACACGGTGCTGGCGAAGAGTTTCCACCACGTGCCGCAGCCGACCCTGCCAAACGCGGCAACCCCCTACGAGGCGCCCGGCGACTAGCCGCGTGCCGGCGCCCCGGGCGCGACCGGCCGAAGGTCACCCGCGCAGCGAATTGGCGGCGGCCTCCCAGTGCTCGAACAACCGGCCGCAAATCCGCCGCATCAGCGGATCGACAAGCGGGTGGCGCGACAGTGCAAGCAAGTTGTCCGCGACCTTCGCCACATAGGCCGGCTCCAATTTTCCCAGGTCTGCCGGCGCAACGCGATCGAGCGTGCAGGTCATCAGGCACAGCGTCGCGCCGATGATCGGGTCGGGCGAGTTGGCCCTGTCCCGGGCGGTGGTGGTCAACGGAATATCGCAGGCAGGTTTGGGCATTGGGGACTCCGCGGGAAATGACCCGTATCGGACGGACGCGTCGCGACCACCCATCCGGGGAACGCGGCAGTGCACCCCGAATGACAATAGTGTAATACGAATCATTCGCATTTACAAGATGCCCGGTGATAACCGGGATTCGCGCTGCGCAGTCGCGGGAATTGCGTTCCCGATCCGGACGTGCGATCGCGCGAGGCAAGACTGAGGATCGGAGCCGGGCCGTGAAGGATTCGCTCCGTCTACCGTAGGAGGCAACGGGGCGCTTCAAAAACCGTCGCGAGCGGGCGCAATGCGCGTCGATAAGCAGCCACCTACCCAGTGTACGGCGACGGGTTTGCCAAACGCCGGAGACGCGAAATTCGCCCGCGCAGTAGGCTTTTCGAAGTGCCCCGGGCGATTTCCCCAGATCCGGCGCGGCGTTTCAAGGCGTTCTACCCGGAAACGCCCGTCAGTTCTGGACTTTGTTCAACTCGCAACCAGCCCGGCCCGCGAGCCTGCCGGCCGGGTCAGAGCAGCTTGCTCAGGTCGGCGCTTCGGTAAAAGTGCAGCACCTTCGGCACATAGGCCAAGGTTTCCGGGTACGGCGGGATGCGGTTGCCGGCGCGGATCACCGCGTTTTCACCGGCGTTGTATCCGGCCAACGCCAGTTCCAGGTTGCCGTTGAACAGGTTCAGCAGGTCGCGCAGGTATTTGGTGCCGCCCCAGATATTCTGCTGCGGATCGTAGCTGTTCTGCACGCCATAGCGCTGGGCCGTCGCCGGGATCAACTGCATCAGTCCGACCGCGCCCTTGTTCGATAGCGCGTTGGCGTTGTAACCGGATTCGGCGCGAATCACCGCGTGGATCAAGCGCGCATCGACGCCGAAGGCGCGCGAGGCATCCTTGATGATCGGCACCAGGCGCGAAATCTCGACCGCACTCGGGCCGTTGGCCGACCACGCATTGGGCCGGTACTGGCCGGTCGACGGAATCCGGTAGACCAGCTTGTAGCGCTTGTCCAGGTGCGGCAGGTTGGAAAAGTGCGTAACCCCGTTCTCGTCGCGGAACGAATAAATGTTGCCGCTCGCACGCGCCGCCGCGAGCGGCAGCACCAAAGCGGGCAACGCAAGGAACAGGCGCCGGCGGCGCAGGGAGTTCATTCCGGATCTCAGCACAATTGTAAAACTCTTTGAATTGTAAGTTGAATTTTGGTTCCGAGTCGAGTCCCCTGGCCAGCGGCGAGCATTGGCGCGCAGCGCGTCGTGCGGTAATCTGTCGGAATGGAACCATCCCGCAGCACGGCGCTTGAGGAGTTGCCAACACCTTCCGCCCCCAAGCGCTTCGAATTGCCATGGCTGATTCTGGGCGCGCTGCTGATCTCCACGGTTTGGGGAGCCTGGCAAACCTCGGTGCAACAAACCGCGGAAGCGCGTGCGCGATTCGCCGAACTGGCGGTCCATGAGCGGACCGAAATCGAGGAGCGGCTCGGGGAAATGCGCGAATTGACCGCCAGCGTGGCTGCCCTCGTCGCCGCGCTGCCGGGTGTCGACTCGGCTGCCTGGAACCGCTTTTTCGATTCGCGCGACAAGGGCGGAAGCCGGCGCCCCGGCCTGATCGGTTTCCAGTACCTGCCCCCGCAAGGCTCGCGCCTGCCGCAACTGGAACGGCGGCTTGACGGCACCAGCGGCGCGCAGCGACCGTGGGCCGCGCATGCAAAGATCGGTCCGCTGCTGGAACTGCGCAACGTGCAATTGTCGGAGCCGATCCTGGACGGCACGGAGCTCGGGCTCAAGTCCGCAGGCTACGCGCTGGCCGTGCCGGTCGCCGCGGAGCGCGGGCACGTCGTGGCGCTGATCGATTTCGCGGCGCTGGCGCGAGGCGGCAAGCGCGCCGACCAGGGCATCGCGCTGGAAGTGCGAGACGGCAGTGCGGTCCTTTACCGCAGCGGCGATGCCGCGCGCACGGCCTCGCCGTCGATGCAATCCGAATCCCGCATCGCTTTTGCCGGCCGGCCGTTGACACTCACCGCGGCGTCGACGCCGGCCCTGGAACTTCGCCTGGCCAACAACACCCCGCGTACCGTGTTGCTGATCGGGCTGGTCAGCTGCGCCCTGCTCGCCGGCCTGATCTGGCTGCTTTCGCGCCTGCGCGACCAGGCCACCGCGATGGCCGAGCGCATGACGCGCCAGTTGCACGAGCAGACGCGCTTCACCGAGGAATTGATCGAATTCAATCCCAACCCGATCTTCCGCAAGGACGCCGCCGGACGGCTGATTTCGGTCAACCGCGCCTGGGAGCAACTGGCGGGACGAGCACGCGAATCGGTGCTCGGCAAGCGCTACGCGCAGTTCCTGCCCGAGTCTGCGGCGGCAGCCATCGAGTCCCACGACGCCGCGGTGCTCGCGTCGCCAAGCGGCCGCGCCGTGATCGAGGCGCCGTTTGTCAACGCCGAGGGCCGCCAGTTCGAGACGATCATCGCCAAACAGGCGCTGAGTGACCGCGACGGGCGCGTCAGCGGCTTGATCGGTACGCTCACCGACGTGACGCAAATCAAGGAGTTGGAGCACGCGCTGGCTCAGCAGCGCGAACAGCTCGACCTGGTGATCCGTTCCTCGCAACAGGGCATCTGGGACATCCAGGACATCGTCGGCGCCAAGCCGTACTTCTCCGAGCGCTTCATGGAAATCGTCGGTTATCAGCCGCAAGACTTCCCGGATGCCTACGAATGGCGCGATGTGGTGCATCCGGACGACCAGGTTGAATTCCAGAAGAATCTGATGCAGTTGCTGCGACGCCAGGTCGACCTGTTCGATGTCGAAACGCGCCTGCGCTGCAAGAACGGCGAGTACACCTGGGTGCGTGCGCGCGGCATCGCGCAATACGCGACGAACGGCCGTGTTTCCCGCTTTACCGGGTCGATCACCGACATCAGCGATCGCAAGCGCGCCGAGCAGGACCTGCTGGCGGCCAACGAGCGCGTCACCGAGGCGGCGCGCGCCAAGGAAGCGTTCCTGGCGATGATGAGCCACGAAATGCGTACGCCGCTCAACGGGGTGCTGGGGATGGCCAGCCTGCTGGGGGAAACCAGCCTGGACGACGAGCAGAAGGACTACATCCGCCTGATCCGCGCCTCGGGCGACACGCTGTTGCGCCTGATCGACGACGTGCTCGACTTTTCCAAGATCGAGTCGGGGCACATGACCCTCGAGGCGCTTCCGGTCGAGCTGGTGCCGCTGATCGAGGAGGCGTTCGAACTGGTTGCCGACAAAGCCCGCGGCAAGCATCTGGCGCTGCTCTTCGACTTCGACGACAGCGCGCCGTATTTTGTGGTCGGCGACGCAACGCGCATCCGCCAGATCCTGCTCAACCTGCTCGCCAACGCCATCAAGTTCACCGAAGAAGGCGAAATCGGCGTGCGCGTCACGGCCAGCCCGACCCGCGACGGACGGATCCGCGTGGAAATCGCCGTCAGCGACACGGGCATCGGCATCCCGGCCGATCGCCTCGATCAGCTGTTCCAGCCGTTCACGCAAGTCGATGCCTCAACAACGCGCAAGTACGGCGGCACCGGCCTTGGATTGGCGATCTGCAGGCGGCTGACGCAATTGATGGGTGGCGACATCCGCGCCGAAAGCCGCGAAGGCAAGGGCTCGACGTTTATTGCCACGATCGTTAGCGAACTCGCACGCGGGCCGATCCAGCCGTACATGCAGCGCAACGTCGCCGAATTCACCGGCAAACGCCTGCTGGTCGTGGACCAGTCGCCGCGGCGGCGCGAGATCATGGGCCGGCGCTACCGCATCTGGGGCCTCGACACGGTGGTCGCCTCGCACGAAGAGGCCGCCGAGGTGCTGTCCGCGCGTGGGCCGTTCGACATCCTTCTCAGCGATACGGTGCTGCCAACGCCGGAAGCAACGGCGCTTGCCGAGGCGCTGGACGCCGAGGATCGGCGGCGTGACGCCGCCGGCGCCCCGCACATCGTTTCGATTCTGGCCTCGATGCAGGTGCGCACCGAACTGGCCCAGCGGCAACTGGTGCCGAAATTGCGCCACGATTTTTTCGTGATTCGCCCGATCGGACGCACGCGCATGTTCGACCTGCTGTTGCATGCGGCGCT
>DASUDU010000032.1:0-7353 GCA_036275435.1 Usitatibacteraceae bacterium
CAGTAGCGGATTGCGGATGTAGCGCTGGAGGATGTAGCGCTCGGCCACCAGTGCCTGCTGTTCGGGAGTCGGGTTGGCGGCATCGAACGAACGCAGGTCGTCGAATTGCCAGGCAATGCGGATGCCGCGGCCGCGCGAGGAACGCGCCGGCTTGTAAATCCACAGGTTCTCCGGCGTGTCCGCGGGCGGCAGCTGCCGGACGAAGGATTCGCGCTCCGCGTCGCGGTACAGGCAACAGGTTTCGCGATAGAACTCGTGCAGCGCCAGGCCATCTGCAGCACGATCGCGCTCGTGCGCATGCAGGTGCTCGGCCAGCAGGCCCTTGTCGGTCATCGCCTGCTCGAACGGCAGGTGGCTCAGCAACTGCCCGGGCTTGAGCCGCCCCAGCCACGGCTTGTAGCCCTTGCGCATCCACAGCAGGTCGGCCTCGCCCGGCGTTTCGACGAGCCGCATCCCGGCCTCGGCGAAGATGGCACGCGCATTGGTCGAAACCGGGTCGCAGTAAATGCTGCCGGCATCCTGCGCCGCTTCCGGGCGCTCCTTGCGCTTGAAGAACAACATCGCTCAAAGGCCCAGGTCGTTGGAGTATGGGTGCGGCGCGGCGCCTTCGCCAGGCGCGCTCGCTTGGCCATCAATATAACGGCGACGTCGCATGCGCTCAATGGCGCATCGCCAAATACAAAACGGCGTGAACATCGCGCCGTCTTGCCGCACTTTCTGGAAAACTCAAGTCCTGGCGAGGCTTTTCGGGCGTTTTGTCGCCGAACGCCGCGCCAGTCAAGGACTTTTATCGTCCGCCGCGCGGCGACTCGTAGCGCACGCGCTGATAAGACACGCTGTTGCCCGATTGCCCGGACGGGGTCACGCGAAAGCCCGTGCGCTCCTGCTCGACATCGTAGCGATAGTTGCCCAGAAACAGCTGCCCGTCGCGAAAATAGCCGGTGATGCGCTGGTTGCCGTCGATCTTGGCGCTGACCACGCCATCGGAATAGATCGACAACTCGACATTCGAGCCGTAGTAGCCGCTGGTCGATTTGAAATCCCCGACCAGGTAGGCCGGCGGCTCCTCGTAGTACGGACGGTTGGCGCCCCACCAGTTGTTGTCGCGCGGACGGTAGCCGCCCCAGCCCGCGCCGGTGCCGCGGATCTCCATGCGCCACTGCTGGTTCTGCCCGCCGTGGCAATCCGATTGCAGGATGTTGGTGCCGTCCTCGCCGCGCGCCGCCTCGAGGTCGAGGCACTTGTTGCTCGCCACGTTGATCACGCGCATGTAGCCGCGCTCGGTCTGCTCCATGCGCCAGCGCTGATTGGGCGCGCCGTTCCATGAACGCTGCACCACATCGGCGCCGGTGCGCCGCGTATCGCCGGTGACTTCCATGACCTTGCCGCTGTTTTGCGCGATGAAGGCGACCTCGCCGCGGCCGACATCGACCACGTCGAACATCTGCGCCGACGTGCCGTTGCAGGACCACTGGCGGATATCGACGCCATCGGCCGTTCCGGCGCGTTCGACGTCGACGCACTTGCCGGTGGCGCGCGAGTGGATCAGGCCCGAATAGAGGGTGCGGCCCTGCGGACGCACCGCCGGCCCGGCCGGGGCAATGACGGGCGGAGCGCCGTATCCGGAATCGCCGGGGCGGCCGAAACCGCGGTCGCCGATCGTGTTGCCCGGTGCGCCGGCTCCGCTCATGCGCCAGGTCTGATTGTCGCGGCCGTGGCAATCCCAGATCTGGATGTTGGCGCCGGGGTCGCGCGAAGCCGACTCGACATCGAGGCACTTGCCGCTGGCGGTATTGATGAGGCGAAACCCGCCGCCCTGATTTTCGATGCGCCAGCGCTGCGCGCCGCTGCCGTTCCAGCCGTACTGCTGCACGTTGGTGCCGTTGCCGGTATTGCCGCCCTGCACGTCGAGCACCTTGCGCGTGGCGCGGTTGACGATGGCGACCTCGCCGTTGCCGACGTCGACCAGGTTCCAGTCACCCCGCCCGGCGCGGCAGTCGCCCTGCTGGACGTTGATGCCGTCGCGATTGGCGTTGTATTCGATTTCGGCGCAAAGGCCGCTGTTGAGGCTGACCAGCGGCCCGCCCTGCACGGTCCGGCCGCTCGGCTGCGCGAGCGCCACCAGCGAAGCCAGGCCCAAGGACAAGGCCACCACGACATGCATCGTTCTCATCGGATTCCCCTGAAATGGTTGCTCGATCGGACAGCTCCCGAACCAACGCGCAGAGCATACCGCCAGTTTACCGCCGAGGATTGTTGACTTTCGTGGCAAGCGCGCGCCATACCGCGATATCGAAGTAGCGCGTTGCCAGGCCGGACGGCGACGGCAGCACGAACAGATCGACGCCTTCGAGCTGCAGCGCCTGCGGACCGTATTCGACCGCCCGCCCGAGCGCGGCCTTTGCCGCGTTCTTGCTGGTGAAGGCGAGCAGCCGCGGGCGATGGCGCGCAAGTTTTGCCTTCAGCGCATCCAGGTCGAAAACATCGGCCGGCAATTGCGCATCGGTTCCGCAGTGGACCTTGCACAAGTCGGTCAGGCCGATACCAAGGTCCAGCAACAACCGGTATTCGTGCGGCGCAAATTGCCGCGGGGTAATGCCGACCGCATGCAGGGTCGGCCAGAAGCGGTTCCCTGGCTTGGCGTAATAGGCGCGCGCCCGGGCCGACGCTTGCGATGGCGCCGTGCCGCAAAACACCAGCTTCAGGCCCGCCTGCAACAGATCCGGGACGAGGTAGTCCGAATGCCGTTGGCGCTGCACCATGCGCAGCCTCAGTCGGCCAGTCCGACGCGCACCCAGCCGCGCACCGAATTGATCCAGCCGATCGATGCGGCGCGGGATAGATCCTCGCGCAGCAGCGTCTTTTCGAACAGGCGCCCCTCGCGCAGCAGCCTTTCGCGCTGCACGCCATTGAGCAGGCCGGCGCTTGCCGGCGGCGTCCAGTGCCGGCCGTCGATCTCCAGCACCAGGTTGGCGCGGGTGAACTCGGTCAGTTCGCCACGCTCGTTCCACAGCAGCGTGTCGAACGCGGCCTGGCCGGGCGGAGCGTGCAGGTCATAGGTTTCGCGGCGCGTGGTCTTGTGTTGCAGGAACTCGTCGGCACTCAACACCGGCGCATCGGCAAGCCGCACCCGCGGATTCGCCGGCAATGCGCCCAGCGGATGCGCCTCGGCGCGGGCGTGCCCGTCGCGTTCGCCAAGCAGGCGCACCCGCCAGGCGCCCTGGGGATGCGCCGAGGCGAGCCGCTCCAGTGCGGCGACCAGGGCAATGCGATCGAAGGCGAAACGGAAATGGCGGGCGCTGTTTTCCATGCGCGCCAGGTGCGCATCGAGCTCGGCATATTCGCCACCGCTCAGCAGCAGGGTCTCGAGCAGCTCGAAATCGCGCGCGGCGCGATTGGCGTAGCGGCCCTTGTAGATCATCTCGGCCCACTCGCCGTCGACCGTCGAGTCCCAGGTGATGCCGCCGCCGACGCCGGCGGTGGCGCGCGCATGTTCAATCCAGATGCTGCGGATGCCGACGTTGAAGCAGGCGCGCAGCTTCCCATCGACCGCCGGCGCGACGTAGCCGATGGCGCCGCAATAGGTGCCGCGCGGCGATTGCTCGAGGCTGCGGATGGCGCGCATCGCCTCGACCTTGGGCGCGCCGGTCACCGAGCCGCAGGGAAACAGCGCGCGAAACACCTCGAGCAGGCCGACTCCCGGGCGCAACCCGGCATTGATCGTCGAGACCATCTGCCAGACCGAGGGCAGCGGCTGCAGCGCAAACAGCGCGGCCACCTCGACCGAGCGCGGCGCGGCCACGCGCGACAGGTCGTTGCGCAGCAAGTCGACGATCATCAGGTTCTCGGCGCGCTCCTTGTCCGAATGCGTCAGCGCCCAGGCGATGCGGTCATCGGCCTCGGCGGTGTCGCCGCGCGGCGCGGTGCCCTTCATCGGCTGGGTGGTGATATGGCCATCGTGCAGCGTGAAGAACAGTTCCGGAGAGACCGAAAGGAGCGCCCAATCCCCGGCATCGATGAAGGCGTGGTACCCGCCGGGCTGCTCGCGTTGCAGCGCGCGAAAGTACGAGCCGGCATCGCCGCTGAAGCGGCTGTGCAGGCGCGCGGTGAAATTGACCTGGTAGAAGCGGCCGTCGCGGATGTCGGCGCGGATCGACTCGATCGCCGAGCGGTACGCATCGTGGCCGATGTCGATGGTCCACGGCGTGAGCGAAAAGCCCTCGGCACGCGGCGATGCGGCGGCGGCGCCGGGCGCGGCAAACTCGGCGAACCACGCCAGCGGGGCCTCGCCCGGGGCGCGCACCTGCAAGGCTGCATCGAAGGCCGGCGCGGCCTCGTGGGCAACGAAGCCGACGCACCAGTTCCCGGCGAGGCTTGCCGCTTCGACCGCGGCGATGAGGGAGGAAACCTCCTCCGGCCGCCGCGCCACGTGCACCGCGCGCGGCGCGGCAAAGGACAGCCGCAGGCGTTCTGCCGGCGTCAGCGTCGCCAGCAGCGGGAAATCGATTTCGCAGCGGATCTGGTGCATGGTGCCGGCGAGTTTGGCATATTGCCCCAGGCATCGCGCCAGGACCTACAATGCGCCCGGCTGGTTGCGTTCGCCGTGACCCGATTCAACCGGAGGCCCAATGACCCCTGAAGTCCTGTTCCCCCTTGGCTGGAAGCACTACCTGGCCGGCGGTCTGCTGATCGGACTGGGCGTGAGTGCCTTGTATGTCACGACGGGGCTGATCGGCAGCATCAGCAGCTTCTTTTCCTCGACGCTGTCCTGGGTTTCGCGCGCGCCGTTCCTGCAGCAGGCGCGATTTGTTTCTGCGCGGGCGTGGCGGCTGGTGTACGCGATTGGCCTGGTGGCCGGCGCGCTGGCCTGCTCGGTGCTCCTGGGCGAACGCGTGCCGGTCACCAGCATCCCGCTCTGGCAGCTGGCCATCGGCGGCTTCATTGCCGGCTTCGGTGCACGCTTGTCCAGCGGATGCACCTCGGGGCATGGCATCTGCGGCATGGCGTTGCTGCAGGTGCCATCCATCCTGGCCGTGCTGATCTTCCTGACCACGGCGATGCTCACCGCGCATCTGGTGCGCGCGTTGGGAGGCGCCTGATGAACGCGCGATCGCTCGTTTCCGTATTCGCCTGCGGCGCCTTGTTCGGCGCCGGGCTGGCGCTGTCGACCATGATCCGCCCGGAAGTGGTGCTCAGCTTCCTGCGCTGGTCTGACTTCGGGCTGCTGCTGGTGCTGGGCGGCGCCGTCACCGTGACGATGGCCAGCTACTGGATCGCCCCGCGGTTGCTCAAGGCTCCGCTGTTTGCCGAAGCGTTCAGCGCCCACCCGTCGGACCTGAACGCGCGCACGCTGGGCGGCGCGGCGATCTTCGGCATCGGCTGGGGATTGTGCGGCGTCTGCCCCGGCCCCGCGATTGCCGGGCTGGGCGCGGGAAACTGGCCGCTGCTCGCGGCGCTGGCCGGGATGTTCGCTGGCGCGTACGTGCAGGCCCTGGCAGCGGGCGATGCGCCCCATTGAGGGCGCTACGGCGAACGGCCGTCTTGCCGGTTCCAGCGCTCGATGGCCGCCTTCAGCCAGTCGGGCGCCTGGTCGAGGTTGGGCATCGGCTCCTCACGGGTAATTTTCTCGGCGTACTCCTCCATCTCGCGCATCGGCGGGACGTCCCAGGCCAGGCGGTCGGCATCGCTGGTCGCCGGATCGGTGTCCCAGACGCGCTGGCGCCTTCCGTCGGGAACCACCTGCGTCCCGTATTTTTGCGGCAGTCCCTGCAGCATCAACCAGCGATCGAGCGTCGCGGCGGCCAGCCAGCGTGCCGGCCGATAACCCGATGCGGCCGCCTTGCCGGCGAATTCGTGGGCCTCGCGCAGATCCTCGAGCGCGTCACCGTGCTGGAACAGCATCGCGGCGTGGAACAGCGTGATGGCCGGCAGCGCGCCGGCCTTGGGCAGCAATTCGCGGGCGCGCGCGCGCCGCGTCGCGTCGTCGCGGCGCAACGCGAGGTAGGCCTCGCTGCCGAACGGCGGGTGATGGCGGCGGGCGGCCTGGTCGGCCGCATACAGGCTGGCGATTTCCTCGGCGATGGACAGCATGAAAAACTCCCGGTCAAAGGCAAATTCTATGCGCCCGGCGCCATTGCGGCGGCATGACGGCCCGGGGTCCGCCGGAGAAGGCCGTAAAATACCCACCAGCCCATCAATGCGCGAAACGGCATCCCATGCTGACCCGGAAGTGCCCCTACTGCGAAAAGCAAAACGATCCCGCAGCCAAGTTCTGCTTTGCCTGCGGCGCAGTCATGCACCTCGCCCCCTGCCCGTCCTGCGGCGCGACCAACCACATCAACATGGACAAATGCTACCGCTGCGGCGAGGCGCTGCCCGGGCCGCTGCTAGTCGACGAAGAAGGCCAGTTTTCCGGCAGGGAGGCTGCGGCGATCCCGCCGGAAGGCGCGTCCCCGGATGCGCCGTCGGTTGAAGCAGAGCACAGCACGGGACCCGTCCCGGCCGGCGCGCCAGTTCCGGCCACGCCGGCCGCGAGAGCCGTGCAGGCCAAGGTGGAAACGTCCGGCGAAGGTCACCCCTCGCTGGCGGTGATGTTCATCATCATTGTTTCCTTTGTCGTGGCCGGCGTCGTGGCGTATCGCCACAAGGGGTCTGCCACGCCCGGCGAGCCGATCGCGCAAAAGCCACAGCCCGGGGCAGCGACAGCAGCGCCTCCCGTGGCTGAAACCCCAGCTCCGGCGCCGGTTGCGGCCGAACCTGCGAAGACCGAGCCGGCGAAAACGGAGCCGGGAACACCGGACGCGACGGCCAAGTCCGGCACGGCGCCAAGCGCTGAAGCCTTGCCGGCAACGGACAAACCCGCGCCGGCACCGGCGCGCGCCAAGCCTGCTCCGCCTGCAGCGCCGCGGCCGGCTCCGGCACCGCCCAAACCCGACCCGGCCTGCACCGAGGCGGTCGCGGCCCTGGGACTTTGCAAGCAGGCAGGCAAGTGAGCTTTGCCCCGCGGATCGTTGCGCGCTGCCTGATTGCGTTGCTCGCCGCAGCAGCCGGCAGTGCGTGGATTCCCGCTTCAGCCGCCGTCGAATACAAGATTGCCGCCGACTCCGAAAAAGGCACCAACTTCGTCATCGGCACCGACCTTGCGAAGTTCGTGGCACCCGCGGCTGGCTTCAAGCTCTCCGTGTTGGCCACGGCCGGCTCCGCGGCCAACCTACGCCTGCTTCGCTACGACCCGGCGGTCAAGCTCGCCATCGTGCAGGCCGACGTCTACCGCGCCTTTGCCGCGCAAAGCGCCGCCGGCAACAGCGAAGCGGCCGAGGTAATGCGTGGCTCGCGCATCGTCATGCCGCTGTT
>DASUDU010000033.1:0-3524 GCA_036275435.1 Usitatibacteraceae bacterium
GGGCGCGCACCGCGTGCCGACTCGCGGTTACAATCGCGCTGGCCCTCGGTTGGCGGGGGATGAAGCGAAACGGACCGCGTGACCAAGAAACTGTTCCGCCAGGAAGCCATCGATGCCCAGCGCGAGAAATTCCTCGGCGAGGCAACCATCGCTCGTCCCCTGCCGTTGTGGATGATGACGCTGCTCGCCGCCGGCATCGCCGTGCTGGTGGTGGCAATCGCGGTGTGGGGCCAATACACGCGACGCGAGCGCGTCGAGGGCGTCCTGCAACTGGACATCGGCGCGGCCAAAGTGTCGTTTTCCGATGCCGGCCGCATTGCCGAATTGATGGTCAAGGAGGGCCAGACGGTCAAGGAGGGCGATCCGATGGTGCGTCTGGCCATCGAGCGCTCCTCGACCGGCAGCGCAGCGACCGGCGCCCTGGTGGCCAGCGAACTGGCGCAGCGCCGCGAAAGCCTGGAAAAGGAGCAACTTCGCCTCCGTGAGCTGGCCGACCAGCAGTTGCAGCAGGTCAAGAAGCGCGCGTCGGCGCTAGATGGCGAAATCCGCCAGCTCGATGCCGAGATCAAGCTGCAAGGGCAGCGCGTCAACTCGGCCAAGGAGCAGGCGCAGCGCTTCAAGCAGCTGGCGGGGGAAAAGTTCGTCTCCGACATCGTTGCCCGGCAAAAACAGGACGAGGCGACCGACCAGGAATTGAAGCTGCAGTCGCTGCGCCGGCAAAAGACCTCGCTGGAACGCGAATTGGCCAACACGCGGCTTGACGAACCCGCGGTGGAACTGAAGGCGCGCAACGAGTCGGAGAAGGTCAGCCGCCAGATCAGCGAACTGGCGCAGACCGTCGCGCAGGAAGACGCCAAGCGTGAAACGGTGATCCGCGCGCCGATTACCGGAACAGTGACCAACATCACGGTCAGCGCCGGACAGTCGGTGATGGCCGACGCCGCCTTTGCCACGATCCTTCCGGCCGGCAGCGTCCTGCAGGCCGAGATGCTGGTGCCCACGCGCGCCATCGGTTTTGTCACCAAGGGCAAGGAAGTCACGCTGCGCTATGACGCGTTTCCCTACGAGCGCTTCGGCCAATACCGCGCGGTGATCTCCGAGGTCAGCCAGACCGTCTGGTCGGCCGGAGACAAGGTCGGCCCGCTGGTGGTCAAGGAGCCGGCCTACAAGATCGTCGCGACACTCGACCGGCAGAAGATCGGCGCCGCGGGCGATGAGGTCGCGTTGCGCCCGGGGATGCTGTTCAACGCCGACATCCTGCTGGACAAGCGTAGCCTGCTCGAATGGATTTTCGAGCCGGTGCTGCAACTGAAGGGGCGCTTGTGATGTTCGGCCGCCGCGTGCCGGTGATCCTGCAAAGCGAGGCGCCCGAGTGCGGCATCGCCTGCATCGCCATGGTCGCGTCCTACCACGGACACCTGACCGACCTGTCGGCGATGCGCCTCAGGCTGTCGCCTTCGCTCAAGGGCGTGACGCTCAAACACATTGCGCAAGTGGCCGAATCGATGGGGCTGGCCACGCGCGGTGTGCAGGTTCCGCTCGAAGGGCTGGGCAAGCTGCAATTGCCCGCGGTGTTGCACTGGGACATGAACCACTTCGTGGTGCTGACCAAACTTTCCGGCAAGCACATCTACGTCCACGATCCCGCTCGGGGCAAAAGAAAGCTCACCCTCGCCGAGGCCTCGCGGCACTTCACTGGCGTGGCCATGGAGTTCACGCCCAACCAGAGCTTCCGCCGCACCGACGAACGCGAAAAGATCAGCGCCTGGCAATTGCTACCGGCCGGGCGCGGCCTGGGCGGGACGGTGTTCCAGCTGGTGGTGCTGTCGCTGGCGCTGGAGGTGTTCGCCATCGCCATGCCGTTCTTCCTGCAACTGGTGGTTGACCGCGTGCTGGTCGGTCGTGATGTGGATTTTCTCACCGTTATCGGTTTAGCGTTTGCAGCGCTGGTGATGATCCAGGTGCTGGTCAGCGCGGTGCGCGCGGTGGTCGGTGTCTACCTGTCGACGCACTTCAATCTGCGCATGCTCACCGTGCTGTTCAACCACCTGCTGCGCCTGCCGCTCGGCTGGTTCGAGAAACGCAACATCGGCGACATCGTCTCGAAGTTCCGCAGCGTCGACGCGATCCAGAAAACGCTGACGACCAATTTCGTCGAGACCTTCATCGACGGCGTGATGGTGGTGGTGACGCTGGGTGTGATGGCGTTTTACAGTTTGAAGCTCACGGCTGTCGTGGTCGGAGCGGCGCTGATTTATGCCCTGTTGCGCTGGTACTTCTTTTACCCGCAGCGTTACGCGACCGACGAGCAACTGGCGCACGAAGCCAAGGCCAACACCCATTTCATCGAGACCTTGCGCGGCATGATGGCCCTGAAGCTCAACATGCGCGAGAACGAGCGGCGCGGCGCCTACCAGAACCTCGTTGTCGAGCAGATCAACGCCGCGGTCAAGGTGCAGCACGTGGGCATCTGGCAGCGCGCCGCCAACGGCCTGGTGTTCGGGCTGGAGAACGTCATCGTCGTCTGGTTGGCCGCGCTACTGGTGATGGACGGCAAATTTTCGGTCGGCATGCTCTATGCGTTCCTCGGTTTCAAGCTGGTGTTCCTCACCCGCGTCAACAACTTGATCGACAAGTGGAACGAATTCCGCATGCTCGACCTGCATGCCGAGCGCATTGCCGATATCGCGCTGGCCGAGGCCGAAAATATCGGAACGACGGCGGTTGCCGCAGCCGAATCGATTGAACCGGTAACGATCGAGGCGCGCAACCTGGGCTTTGCCTATGGGCCGGAAGGTTACGTATTCCGCAATGTCAACCTGGACATTCGCCCGGGCGAGCGATTGGCGATCGTCGGGCCGTCCGGATGCGGCAAGACGACGTTGCTCAAGGTATTGCTGGGGCTGCTGCAGCCGACCGAAGGTCAGGTGCTGGTCAACGGCCGCGATTTGCGCGACTGGGATCTGGGGCATTACCGCGCGCGAATCGCAGCGGTGATGCAGGACGACCAGCTGTTTATCGGGACGATCGAGGACAACGTCAGCTTTTTCGATCCCGACCATGACCCCGAGCGCGTGCGCGAATGCGCGCGCCTTGCGCAGGTCGATGCGGAGATCGCCAATACGCCGATGGGTTACAACACCATCGTCGGAAGCCTGGGCATGTCGCTTTCGGGCGGCCAGAAACAGCGGGTGATGCTGGCCCGCGCCTTGTACCGCCGTCCACAGGTGCTATTCCTCGATGAAACCCTCGATCAGGTCGACACCGCGCAGGAACTTGCCATCCGCGAGGGTGTCGCGCCGCATGTCTCCACGACCGTCTTCGTCAGCCATCGGCCGGAGTCGGTGGGGGAGGCGAGGGTGATCAAGTTGAGTACGAATTAGAACGTCACGACTGCATTGCCGCCGCCGACGAGGGCCAGGGCCAGGTCGTCGAGCTGGGTGACTTCGGCTTCGACGGTTTGCGCTTCGGTGGCGACGTTGGCCAGTTCGACGGTGCTGATCTCTTTGCTCATGAAAGTCTCC
>DASUDU010000034.1:0-2964 GCA_036275435.1 Usitatibacteraceae bacterium
AGTTCCAGGGCGGAACGCGCATCGGGATAGTCCAGCACGACGATGACGCGCGGCCCGTTCACGGGTTGGCCTGCGGCGGCATCGCCGACTGCGTGTGTGCAGCAAACAGGTGCCGGTCGGCGGTTTCGTATTCGGCCGTCAGTTGCGGCGGGAACGACTCCCAGGCGCTGCACGCGGGGCACTGCCAATGGTATTGGCGCGACTTGAAGCCGCATTCACGGCACAGGTAGACGGCAAGCCGCGCGGCATGCGTGTGCACCACGTCCTTGAGGGCTTTCAACTCCGGGCGGGCCTCGTCGCTGGCGCTGAGCAGCCCGGCCTCGAACAGGCGGTCCAGTCCGACCAGCGTCGGGTGCTGCATCAGGTGGTCCAGCGCGACCGCGCGCGCGGCATCGGCGCCCCGCGTGCCGAGCGTGCTGCGAAACACCGCTTCCATGACGTTCAGGCCCTGGCTTGCCCGCGCCTTGAGCCACTCGATGCCGTCATCCGTCTTTCCCAGTGCGGCAAAGGAGGCCAGCATCGGCTGGGCAACCAGCCCGAGGTAGGACGGGTCTTGCGCCTCGATGGCGCGAAACGCGGCAATGGCCGCGGCGTGGTCGCCGTCGGCTGCGCACCATTCGCCCTTGAGCTGGTTGGCGCGAACGCAGCGCGAATTGGCCGCCAAGGCATCGTCCAGGTGGCGGGCGGCCTCGGCCGCGCCCTTGCGCCGCGCATCGACAGCCAACTCGCAATGGTAATTGGCAATGTCGCGATCGATCGACTGCGCATCGAGTTCGGGGAATTCGCCGCGCAGGCGCAACGCGGCATCCACGGCATGGCGCCACTCGCGCGCCTGCACGCAGATGTCCTTGAGCAGGAGCAGCACTTCGCGCCGCTGCGCCGGCGTCAGCCCGCTGCCGCCGGCAAGCTCCTCGAGGATGCGTTCGGCATGGTCCAGCAGGCCCGCTTTCTGGTGGTCGCGGGCCAGTTCGATCCGCGCTTCCGTGCGGCTGTCCGCGGAAAGCCCGCCGCGCTCGGCCAGTTCCTGGTGGACGCGGATCGCCCGATCGACCTCGCCGCGGCGCCGGAACAGGCTGCCCAGCGCGAACTGCAACTCAACCGCTTCCGGATGCGCCTTGGTCACCTCGATGAACGCGTCGATGGCCTTGTCCGGCTGCTCCGCGAGCAGAAAGTTGAGGCCGCGGAAATAGGCGCGCGGCATGGCACGCGACTCGGCGAGCAGCTGCTGGATGTCGATGCGCGCGGCGAGCCAGCCCAGCCCGAAGCAAACCAGCGCGCCGACCAGCAGCCAGGGAAGCCACTCAGCCATCGATCACCGGCCCCTTGGGTGCGGAAGCATCCTCGCGGGCGCGCTGCTGCAAGGCGCGATTGAGGCGGCGGATTTCGCGCTTCTGCTGGATGACGGTCATCAGGTTGGCGAGCAGGCCGAGCAGCAGTCCGCCGCCAAAGAACGCCAGCAGGATGAGCGCCAGCGGCGCGCTCAGGGTCGAGTCGAGCAGACCGCGCAATTCGACAGGGGTGGAATTCTTCGCGGCAAACCACACCAGCAGCACCACCACCACAACCCGGACGATCCAGACCAGTACGCGCACGATTCACCCCCGAGCGTCGATTGTAACGGCGGCATCCGTCCGGCCGGCGGCGGGCAAAAAAAAGGCCAGGCTGTTCACGACCTGGCCTTGCGCGATGCCTGCGGATTCACTCGCCACTCGCGGCTGCCCGCGCCCGGACTTCCGGCGGCGCGTCGATCAGGTCGACGCGCTCGCGCAGCTCCTTGCCGGCCTTGAAATGCGGCACACGCTTGCGCGGCACCAGCACTTTTTCGCCGGTCTTCGGATTGCGCCCGGTACGCGGCGGGCGCTCATTGAGGCCGAAGCTGCCAAACCCGCGGATTTCGATGCGATCGCCGCGCGCCAACGTCTGCGCCATTGCGTCGAGCATCGTTTTGACCGCCAATTCGGCATCCTTCGGCGCCAATTGGGCGTGGCGCGCCGACAGGATTTCGATCAACTCGGACTTCGTCATGGATTTCACAAGGGCATTCCCGGTGAGTTCTGCACGATCTGCGGACGGCCCGCCAAAGCTTGCGCCCGGCGGGCCGCATCCACGGCCTTAGTTGCCCTCGCCCTGCTTGAGCTTCGCCTTGAGCAAGGCGCCGAGGTTGGTGGTGCCCGCGTTGGACGGCGATTCGTCGGCCATCTTCTTCATCGCGTCCTTCTCCTCCGCCGAGTCCTTGGCCTTGATCGACAGGTTGATGTTGCGCGACTTGCGATCGACGTTGACGATCACCGCCTCGATCTCGTCGCCTTCCTTCAGGTGCGAGCGGATGTCCTCGACGCGTTCGCGCGAGACTTCCGAGGCGCGCAGGTAGCCCTCGACCTCATCGTTGAGCGCGATGACCGCGCCCTTCGGGTCGATCGCCTTGACGGTGCCTTTGACGACGGAGCCCTTGTCGTTGAGCGCGGTGTAGTTGGTGAACGGATCGGCGTCGAGCTGCTTGATGCCCAGCGAAATGCGCTCGCGCTCGACATCGATCGCCAGCACCACGGCCTCGACCTCGTCACCCTTCTTGTAGTTCTTGACCGCTTCCTCGCCGGCGCTGTTCCACGACAGGTCGGACAGGTGCACCAGGCCGTCGATGTTGCCCGGCAGGCCGATGAACACACCGAAGTCGGTGATCGACTTGATGGTGCCCTTGACCTTGTCGCCCTTCTTGTGCGACATCGAGAACTCGTCCCAGGGGTTGGCCATGCACTGCTTCATGCCCAGCGAGATGCGGCGGCGGTCCTCGTCGATCTCCAGGATCATCACTTCGACCTCGTCGCCCAGCGAAACCACCTTGGCCGGGTGGACGTTCTTGTTGGTCCAGTCCATTTCGGACACGTGCACCAGCCCCTCGATGCCCGACTCGATCTCGATGAACGCGCCGTAGTCGGTCAGGTTGGTGACCTTGCCGAACAGGCG
>DASUDU010000035.1:0-2742 GCA_036275435.1 Usitatibacteraceae bacterium
CATCGGCGCCTCACCCGCCTGCGACGGCCAAGTGCTGGTGACCGAAGACATCCTCGGCCTGTTCCCCGATTTCACGCCGAAGTTCGCCAAGCGCTACATGGACTTGGGGGTGAAGGTGTCGGAGGCGGCGGCGACGTATGCGAAGGAGGTGAGGGAGGGGAGTTTCCCTTCGTTGGAGCATTGTTTTGGGGTGAAGAAGTAGGCGCTTTCGACATACTTTGACCAAGCCGGGCAGCCCCCGGCTTGATCAAAGTAACGAAATTGCTTTCGACATAGCAAGTGCTGAACGAACGACAAGACCGAAGTCAGAGATCCCCGCATTCGCGGGGATGACAGCAGGACGTACTACAAAACTACCGCTCCGCCCCCATCCCCTTCGCCCGCACTGCCGACGCAGCCGCATCAAACCGCGCCGCAGCATCCATCCACCCGCCCAAGTTCTCTTTCGCCACCTCGACCAGCGCCTTCACGAACGGCTCGGTGTCGTTGGCCACCGGGATGTAGTGGTATTCCTTGCCGCCGGCTTCGAGGTAGACATTGCGGTTTTCGATGGCCAGTTCCTCGAGGGTTTCGAGGCAATCGGCGGCGAAGCCCGGGGCGATGATGTCGAGGCGCCGCGTGCCGGCCTTGCCGAGTTTTTCCAGCGTCTTGTCGGTGTAGGGCTGCAGCCATTCGGCGCGGCCGAAGCGCGACTGGAAGGCGACGAGGTATTCGCCGTCCTTGACACCCAGTTCGGCCGCGATCAGGCGCGCGGACTTGTAGCAGTGGCAATGGTACGGGTCGCCCTTGTCGAGGTGGAACTTTGGCAGGCCGTGGAAGCTCATCAAGAGCTTGTCCTGCCTGAAATCGGGCCGCCCGATCTTGGTCCATTCGGCCAGGACATTCTGCGCCACCGCGCGGATGTAGGCCGGGTGGTCGTGGAAGCTTCGCACGACGCGGATGCCCGGCACGTTGCGGATCGAGGCCAGCACGCGCCCAAGTTCATCCATCGTCGAGGCCGTGGTGCTGGCAGCGTATTGCGGGTAGAGCGGCAGGACCAGGATATTTTCGCAGTTCTTCGCTTTCAGTTGGTCGATGCCCGCCTCGATCGACGGGTTGCCGTAGCGCATCGCCGCGACTACCGGAAACTTCACGCCGGTCTGCTCGCCGAGGTAACCGCGCAGCATCTGCGCCTGCCGCTCGGAGATGGCGCGCAAGGGCGAGCCGTCGGCGCGCCAGATGTCCGCATACTTCTTCGCCGTTTTCGCCGGCCGCGTATTGAGGATGATGCCGTTCAGGATCAGCCACCACAGCGGCTTCCAGATCTCGACCACGCGCGTGTCCGAGAGGAATTGCTTGAGGTAGCGGCGCACGGCCGGCGCCGTGGCCTCGTCGGGCGTGCCGAGGTTGACCAGCAGGATGCCGGTCTGCGGCGGCGTGCCGTGGGAGTAGGGCGGTTCGGGGCGGTAGGGCATTGGTGGAATTCGGGTGAACAGTGAACGGTGAACGGTGAACAAGAAGCGCCGGCGCTAAGGTCGATGCCGGTGGCGATGTGGACCGGATGCTGAAATCGCGGTCGACAATGACTGGCCCGGTGCATCCGGTTCACCGTTCACGGTTCACCGTTCACCGACCCTCAATGCTGCGAAAGCGCCGAGGACAGCAGGCGCGCCGTCACGTCGACGATCGGGATCACCCGCTCGTAGGCCATGCGCGTGGGGCCGACCACGCCGACCGTGCCGACGATCTTGCCATCGACCTCGTAGGGTGCGGCGACAACCGAGAACTCGTCGAGCGGCACAAGTGCCGAGTCGCCGCCGATGAAGATCTTCACGCCCTGCGCGCGCTGGCTCGCGTCGAGGATCTCGGCCAGGCGCGATTTCTGCTCGAACACCTGGAACAGCTTGCGGATGGTCGTCATGTTGGCCGACAGGTCGTCGACGTCGAGCAGGTTGCGCTCGCCCGAAACCACCACGCCGGCCGAGTCGCTGCCTTGTCCGCGCGCGTCGACCACGGCGCTCATCAGCGTCGAGATGTCACGGTGGATTTGCGACAGCTCGACGCGCACCTTTTCCTTGAGCTGGTCGAAGTCGCAGCCGGCGTAATGGGCGTTGATGAAATTGGCCGCCTCGGTCAGCTGCGACGGCGTGTAAGTGCGGTCGGTGACGAGGATGCGGTTCTGCACGTCCCCGTCGGTGGCGACGATGATGAGCAAGACGCGGTGCTCCGACAGTTGCATGAACTCGACATGCTTGAGGCCGATGCCCTGGCGCCGCGGCGAGAGCACCACGCCGGCGAAGTGCGTCAGGTCGGAAAGCAGCTGGGAGGCCGACTGCACGAGCGCGCGCGGGTCGTCGGGGCGAATGCTGGTTTCGATCTGCTGCAATTCGATGCGCTCGAGCGGCTGGATGGTCAGCAGGGTGTCGACGAACAGCCGGTAGCCCTTGGGTGTCGGCACGCGCCCGGCCGAGGTGTGCGGGCTGCTGATGTAGCCCATTTCCTCGAGGTCGGCCATGACGTTGCGGATCGAGGCCGGGGAAAGCTCCATTCCGGGGAACTTCGAAAGCGCGCGCGAGCCGACCGGCTGGCCGTCTGCAATGTAGCGCTCGACAAGCAGTTTCAGCAGGGTCTGGGCACGTTCGGAGAGCATGGGGAAATCTTACCCGGAATTGGCGCGCATTTTCGCCCCGCCAACCTGTGTTTTAATCGACCGGGATGAAAAACCACTTTCACAGCGTTGCCGTCGTTGCCAAGCCCGACGGC
>DASUDU010000036.1:0-2495 GCA_036275435.1 Usitatibacteraceae bacterium
CGCCACACCAAGCGCGAGGCGTTCGAGGACACCATCCGCCGGCAGATCCCCGAGCTGGAGAAGTTCGTGCGCGACAAGGACCTGCTCGACCAGGACCCGACGCGCCCGCTGGTGGTGCGCACCATGCCGCCGTACATGCAAGGCTCCGGCGCGGGCGCCTCGATCAGCGCACCCGGCCCCTACGATGCCACCGGCAACACCTATTACAACGTGGAGCCGCTCGACAAGTTCAGTGCCGAGGAAGCCGAATCGTACCTCCGGGAATACAACGACTGGATGCTGCAGATCCTCAACATCCACGAGGCGATCCCGGGCCACTACACGCAGCTGATGCACGCCAACAAGTCGCCATCGAGGATCAAGTCGCTGTTCGGCAACGGCGCGATGATCGAAGGCTGGGCGGTGTTCAGCGAGCTGCTGATGCTCGAGGCCGGCTACGGCGGCAACGCGCCGGAAATGTGGCTGACGTGGATGAAATGGAACCTGAGGTCGGTGGTGAACACCATCCTCGACTACGAGATCCAGACGCAGAACATGAGTCGCGAGGCCGCGCTTGATCTGATGACGCGCGAGGCGTTCCAGCAGCAGAAGGAAGCGACCGAAAAGTGGCGCCGCGCGACGTTTTCACAAGTGCAGCTGGCCAGCTATTTCAACGGCTACGTCGAAATCCGTGCGCTGCGCGATGCCGAGCGCGCGCGGCTCGGCTCGCGGTTTTCGGTCAAGGAATTCAACAACCGCTTCCTGTCCTACGGCAGCGCTCCGGTGAAATTCATCGCCGAGCTGATGGCCGGGCCGCGCAGCTGAGCGCAACGACGAGTCCGGCGTACGCGGCGCAGGTTATTGGCTGAAGTAACGCGCCTCGAGGTCCTTGCGGATGGCGCAATAGCTGCGCTGTTCCTGGCGCAGCCATTGGGCAACGCGGCGCGGGACCACCGCGAGGGCGTCGGTTGCGGCCGGGCTGGTGCCGATTTGCTGCAGCAGTTCGTGGACCCAGGCCTTGCAGCAGGACTCGGCCGCGGCATCACAACGCATCTGCGGCACGCGGGTCCCGGGTTCCTGCCTGACGGCGGCTGCGCCATGTTCGGCGGCGAAGACAAACAACAAGGCGGCGATGGCGGTTGCGTAGGTCTTGATCTTCATGGTCGGGATTGGGGCCTGCGGTTCGTCGGAAATGATCGGGTTGATCGATGCACGCATCGTAGCGTGCGACGTCTCGCAACAATGTCAACGAGTGCAAGCGGCGCCGTGAACCACTGTGTCGCAAGCGCAACTTGGCGGGCACAGACGCGAAATTTGGCGTTCGGACGCTGGTGTTGGTCCTGCCGGGCCATGCATAATCGGTTCGCCAATCCGGCGCGCAGAAAGACCTCACGCGTGGAAAACACCGCTTCCGGGACGAGTCTTGCCGACAACACAAGCGCCCTGAGCAGCGCAGCTGCCGATTCGGCCTTTCGCGCGGCGGTCCATGCCGACAAGATCCGCCTGCTCTACCGGCAGTCCTTCCAGGGGGTGTTTTCCTCGCTGGTGGCCGGCGCGCTGTGGTGCGCGCTGATGTGGGATCGCGCGCCGCGCGAGAAGCTGCTGCTCTGGCTCGGCACTCTGTTTGTCGTGGCGCTGGCGCGTGCCGGGCTGTTCCTGCTGCACCGCCGACACTGCACGGACAACAATGTGCATCGATGGCTTGTCCCGTACGCATCGACGGTGATGCTCGCAGCGGTGACCTGGGGTTTCGGCACGGTTTGGGTGATGCCGGCCGATTCGATGCTGCACCAGGCCATTACCTACGTGTTCATGATCGGCCTGGCCGGCGCTGCGCTGTCGGCCTACGGCGTGTTCATGGGCATGACGATCGGTATCGTCTGCGCCGTGCTGCTGCCCATCGTGCTGTTTTTCTTTTCACAGGGCGATCGCACGTCGATCCTGCTGGCGCTGTCCGGCGTGTGGTTCTTCATCACGACGCTGCGCGCGATCAAGGTGCACAACCATGGGGTCGAGGAGAGCTTCCGGCGCAGTCATGAACTCGACAATGCCAAGCGCGCCGCCGAACAACTGGCGCGAACCGACGCATTGACCGGCCTGAACAACCGGCGTGCGTTCAATGACGCGGCCGATGCCTTGCTGCGCGTATCAGCGCGCGAGGGGCGCGCGGCCAGCGTGATGCTGTTTGACATCGACGATTTCAAGCGCATCAACGATCGCCATGGCCATGCCACCGGAGATGCCGCCCTGCTGCACGTGGCACGGCTGCTGGGCGAAACGCTGCGTATTTCCGACGTCTGCGGCCGCCTGGGCGGCGATGAGTTTGCCGTGCTGCTGCCCAATACCGATCTGGCGGCAGCGCGCGAGGTCGCCGCCAAGCTGCTGCAGACGCTGGCCGAGCGGCCGTTGCCGACTGGCGGCGGCTTGCCGCTGACGCTGAGCGTCGGCCTGGCCGGCGACGCGTTCGACATCGAAACCCTGCTGCACCACGCCGACCAGGCGATGTACCGCGCCAA
>DASUDU010000037.1:0-2071 GCA_036275435.1 Usitatibacteraceae bacterium
CGGCGATGCAGGCGATCCAGAATTTTTGCTCGGAGGAGCTCGGCGGGTTCTATCTCGACATCCTCAAGGACCGCCTCTACACCACGGCCGCCAATTCGGGCCCGCGCCGCGCCGCACAGTCGGCGTTGCGCGAAATCCTGCTGGTGCTCAACAAGCTGATCGCGCCGGTGCTGTCGTTCACCGCCGAGGAGATCTGGGCGGTCATGCATCCGGCTTCCGATGACAGCGTCTTCCTGCACCGTTTCCACGACCTGCCAGAGCTTCCGGGCGAGGCGGAACTGCTGCAACGCTGGTCGCGGCTGCGCGCGATCCGCGCCGGGGTGATGAAGGACATCGAAGCACAGCGCGAGGCCGGAAAAGTCGGTTCGTCGCTGCAAGCCGAGGTGCGGATCAGCGCCGGCCCGCAGGATGCGGACCTGCTGCGTTCGCTGGGGGATGACCTGCGCTACGTCCTGATCACGTCGCAGGCCGGCGTGGATACGGCGGCCGATGGGGCGTCCGTGCAGTGCACCGTGGTGCCCTCGCCGCACGCCAAGTGCGAGCGCTGCTGGCACTACCGTGCCGATACCGGCGCCGACCCCAGCCATCCGACCTTGTGCGCGCGCTGCTTCAGCAACCTGTTCGGCGCCGGGGAGCAGCGCTTCTATGCGTGACGGCCGGAACCCGGGATGGGCATGGACGCGCTGGCTGCTCCTGTCGCTGGCCGTGGTGGTGCTCGACCAGTGGAGCAAGCAGGCGATCAGCGCGGCGTTCCGGCCCGGTGAAACCAAGGTGCTGTTGTCATGGTTCAACCTCGTGCTGGCGCACAACAGCGGCGCGGCGTTCAGCTTCCTGGCCAACGCATCCGGCTGGCAGCGCGAGTTCTTCATCGTTGTCACGCTGGTGATCAGCGCCGTGCTGCTGTGGATGCTGCGCGGCAACGCCGGCAATCGCCTGTTGTGCCTGGCCCTGGCGCTGGTGATCGGCGGCGCCTTCGGCAACCTGATCGACCGCATCGTGCTGGGCCATGTCGTCGACTTCATCCAGTGGCACGCGGCCGGCTACTACTGGCCCGCGTTCAATGTCGCCGACTCGGCCATCAGCGTCGGCGCGGTGCTGCTGGTGGTCGATTCGTTTCGCAAGCCGGCCGCGCAGGACGGTGCGGCGGAGGCTGGACGATAATGAGCGTCGCCAGCCATGGCAGATCCCACGTTTGGCCGGCAAAGTCCAGAACCGGCGCGGCTTTTCGCGGCAAAATGGCCGGAAACGCCCGTCCCTATTGGAGTTTTTAAATGGCTGCGCCTGAACAACCCGAGATCCTGTTGGCCAATCCCCGAGGTTTCTGTGCCGGGGTCGACCGCGCGATCGAGATCGTCGAGCGCGCGCTTACCATCCACGGCGCGCCGATCTACGTGCGCCACGAGATCGTCCACAACAAGTTCGTCGTCGAGGATCTGCGAGCCAAGGGCGCCGTGTTCATCGAGGATTTGGCGGAAGTGCCCGCCGGCGCCACGCTGGTGTTCAGCGCACATGGCGTCTCCAAGGCCGTGCGGCAGGAGGCAGCGCAAAGGGGTTTCCAGGTTTTCGACGCGACCTGTCCGCTGGTCAAGAAGGTCCACGTCGAGGTGCAAAAGCGGCGCAACGAGGGCTTCCACATCGTCATGATCGGCCACGACGGCCACCCGGAGGTCGAAGGCACCATGGGGCAGTCGGACAACGGCATGTACCTGGTCGAGACCGAAGCGGATGTCGAGCGCCTTGCCATCGAACCCGGCGTCAAGCTGACCTACGTGTCGCAGACCACGCTGTCGGTCGACGATTGCCAGCGCGTCATCGACGCGCTCAAGCGCAAGTATCCGCAGATTGTCGGACCGAAAAAGGACGACATTTGCTATGCCACGCAAAACCGCCAGGATGCGGTGAAATTCATGGCGCCGCAGGTGGACGTGGTGATCGTGGTCGGATCGCGCACCAGTTCCAACACCAATCGGTTGCGCGAGCTGTCCGAGACCTTCGGTTGCGCCACGTACCAGGTCGATGGTGCGAACGAATTGCAGGCTGGCTGGATCGCCGGCAAGAAACGTATCGGCGT
>DASUDU010000038.1:0-2312 GCA_036275435.1 Usitatibacteraceae bacterium
AGCGCCGACGCTGAACTGGCGCAACGGGCACTCGTTGGCCTCGATCATGTGCAGCAGCAGGGTGGCGGCGATTTCCGGGATGTCCTCGGCGTGCTCGCGCAGCGATGGGATGCGCAGCGCCACGGCGGAAAGCTGGTTGATGAGGGCGGGGTCAAATTCGCCCGATTCGCCAAGCGCCGCCAGCGGCCGCGTGGTGGTCGCGATGAGGCGCACGTTGAACTTGTCGAGCTTGCTCAGGACCTGCAGCAGGCCGCGCTGCTCCTGGCGGTTCATTTGCTCGATCTGCTCGATGTAAAGCACCCCGTCGCGCGCGTCGGGCAGGGGCGCGAACGGATTGTCGGCCAGCCAGGCACGTTCGGGCGGCGCGATCCACGGCGTATTGCGCGCATGCACCAGCCGCGCGGCCAGTTCGAACCCGCAGCCGGGCTCGCCGATGAGCAGCAGCGGCGACTTCAATTTGGCCACCTGCTCGAGGCGCTGGCGCAGTTCGTTCATCGGCCGGGCCTTGCCCAGGTGCGCAAAGCTGAGGCCCTGCTTGGGCAGGGCACGGCCTCCGGCAAGCGCCTTGCCGACGGTCGCGACCAGCTTGGGCAGGCTGATGGGCTTTTCCAGGAAATCGATGGCGCCGATGCGCGTGGCCTCGATCGCCGATTCGATCGTGCCGTGGCCGGACATCATCACCACCGGCATGGTCAGCTGGCCGGCCGCCGCCCATTCCTTGAGCAAGGAGATCCCGTCCATGTCGGGCATCCAGATGTCGAGCAGGACCAGGTCGGGCCGCGCCTCGCGGCGGTGCGCGCGCGCAGCCGCGGCGTTCTCCGCAAGGCGCACGGAGTAGCCCTCGTCGGAGAGGATCTCCGAGAGCAACTCGCGAATGCCGATTTCGTCGTCGACGACGAGGATGTTGTTGGCGGTCATGCTGGCTCCAGAATGGCAATCATACGGTGTGTCGGGCAGCGGCTGCAGGCATGCGCACCTCGGCGCGGGCACCGCCTTGTGCGCCGTTGGAAAGGCGGATGCTGCCCCCGGAGTCCTCGACGATCTTCTTGACGATGGCCAGCCCCAGGCCGGTGCCCTTGGGCTTGCTGGTCACGTAAGGCTCGAAGATGCGCGGCAGGATTTCCTCGCGGATGCCGCTGCCGTTGTCGGCCACCACGAACTCAACCGTCGCGCCGCTGGCGCGCGTGCTCACTTCGACGCACGGCTCGGCCACGCCGGTCAGCGCATCGAGCGCGTTGCGCATCAGGTTGTGGATCACCTGCCGCAGCGATGCGGCATCCCCGCTCACCGGCGGCAGTTTGTCCTCGAGCGAGGCGCGAATCTGCGCCCCGGTCGCCTCATAGAGCACAAGCACCTCGCGCACCAGCGCGTTCAAGTCGACGTCCTGCGCCGGTTTCTGGCGGACACTGTGCGAGTAGACGGAGAAATCGTCAACCATCTGCTTGAGCGAGCCGACTTGCGAAACGATGGTCCCGGTGGCGCGTGCCAGCATCTCGCGGTCGACATCGTCGAGCTTGCCGGCGAGCTTGCGCTCAAGGCGCTCGGCGGAGAGCTGGATCGGCGTGAGCGGGTTCTTGATTTCGTGGGCCAGGCGCCGCGCCACCTCGCCCCAGGCCGCATCGCGCTGCGCCTGGATCAGGCCGGAAATGTCGTCGAGCACCAGCACGTGCCCCGACTCGACCCCGGCCGGCAGGCGCGCGCCGCGGATCAGCAGGGTGCGCACGCCGCTGTCGGTCGAATAGCTGACCTGACGCTGCCAGAGCTTGTCGCGAACCTGGCCGAGCAGCTCGACGACCTCGCCGATCCAGGGAACGAACAAGGGGTTGTGCCGTGCCCAGTCCGACAGGCGCATGCCGGACAGGCGCCCGTCGCTGTCGCCGAGCATTTCGCGCGCCGTGGCGTTCATGGTGCGCACGCGCAATTGCTCGTCCAGCGTCACCACGCCGGAACTGAGGTTGGCCAGGATGGTCTCGAGGTAAGTCTTGCTGCTCTCCAGCTCCCCTTGCTTGCGCGCCACCACCTCGGAGGCCTCGGCGAGCTGGCGCGTCATGGTGTTGAACGACTGCGTCAGCACGCCGAACTCGTCGCGGCTGGTGACCGGGTTGAGCTTGGTGAAGTCGCCCTTGGCGATGGCACGCGTCGACTCGGCCAGCGCCGAAAGGGGCGCCGAAAGGCGCTCGGACAGGAGGAACGAAAGCGAGACGGCGGAAAACAGCGTCAGCAGCATCGCCAGCGTCAGGGTCAGCGCAAACAGCTGCTTGAGCCCTTGCCGCTGCAGGCCCAGCTGCTGGTAGTCGCGCACCCCTGCCTCG
>DASUDU010000039.1:0-2105 GCA_036275435.1 Usitatibacteraceae bacterium
TCATCGAGCCCATCTATGGTTTTGTGCGCACGGCTGGTTCGGCTTTGTCGCCGTTCAACGCCTGGGTTTGCCTCAAAGGCATGGAAACACTGGGTCTGCGGATGAAGGCGCAATCGGAGGCCGCGCTGCAATTGGCCACCTGGCTGGAGGCGCAACGCGGCGTCAAACGCGTTCATTACCCGGGGCTGGCCAGCCATCCGCAGAACGCCTTGGCGATGCACCAGGCGCCGATGCAGGGCGCCGTGGTTTCGTTCGAGGTCGAAGGCGGCCGCGAGGCGGCATGGCGCGTCATCGACAGCGTGCGGATGATTTCCATCACGGCCAATCTGGGCGATACCCGCACCACGATCACCCACCCGGCCAGCACCACGCACGGCCGACTGACGCAGGCCCAACGGGATGCGTCCGGTGTAAGCGACGGACTGATTCGGGTGGCGGTTGGATTGGAAGACCTCGCGGACATCGAAAACGACGTCTCCCGCGGAATGGTCTGAATCTGGTGACAACCGCAGCCGTGGATATTGCCCGCCTGCACGCGGATGCCTTGAGCTTCCAAGGCGAGTTCGATCAAGTCAAGTTGTCCAGCGCGCCTGCGGATTTTCCCTGGTACCCATGGGACACCCTGAGCAATTTCTGGCACCTGGATCAGTTGTTGACCGGTGCGAACCGCAATTTGCGTAACCTGATCGGCGACCTTCCCGTTGCGGATGTGGGCGCTGCCGACGGTGCTGCATCGTTTTTTCTGGAGCGCCACGGCATTGCGGCCGACATCATCGACTTTGGCCCGACCAACATGAATGGCTTGCGCGGTGCGCGCCTGCTCAAGAGTGCACTCCACTCGCGTTGCGAGATTTTCGAGATGGACCTCGATGCGCAGTTTCGCTGGCCTCGCGAGCGCTATGGCTTGGTGTTCTTCCTCGGCATCCTCTACCACCTGAAAAACCCGTTCTACGCGCTCGAGTCGATGGCGAAAGTTGCCAATTACAGCTTCATCAGTACGCGCATTGCCCGGTTTGCCCCCGACGGGTCGAGTCGCCTGGAGGAGTTGCCTGTTGCATACCTGTTGCACTCGAGCGAATGCAACAACGACGCGACGAACTACTGGATCTTCTCGGATACCGGGCTAAAGCGCATTCTTGATCGGACCGGATGGGACGTCGTTGAGTACCGCAGAATCGGCAACACGCACAGGTCCGATCCGGCCAGTCAAGAGGGGGACGAGCGGGCCTTCGCCCTGCTCAAGTCGCGGTTCTTCTGACGCTGCAGGAGCCGGCAAAACTTACGCGCCTGTCGCTGCCGTGAACCATTCTGCTTGCGTTCGCCAGTCGGCGAGCACGGTGCGCGTTTTCGCGCCATGCCGATGCGCCCACGGCCGATGCGTATGCCCGTGGATCATCCGCATGCAGCCATGCCGTTCAAACACTTCCTCGACTGCCTTGGGATTGACATCCATGATCGCCTCGGCCTTCATGGATTTTTCGATGTCGCTGCGCGAGCGTAGCGCACGGGCGATGGCCTCGCGTTCGCCGTAGGGCTTGGCGAGGAAATCGCGCTGCCAGATTGGATCGCGAACTTGCCGGCGGAAGTGCTGATAGTCCGCATCGTCGGTGCACAGCGTATCGCCGTGCAGAAGTAGCGTGCGCTCCCCGGCCAGTTCCACGACGGTCGGGTCTTCGAGGATGTCGAGGCCCGCCTCCTTGGCGAAGCGCGGGCCGAGAAGGAAATCGCGATTTCCGTGCATGAAAAAGATCCGCGCGCCCGATCCCGACAGCCGCGACAGCGCATCGGCAACGCGCCGCGCCAGCGGGTCGTGGTCGAGCTGGTCGTCACCGACCCAGGCCTCGAACAGGTCGCCAAGGATATAGAGCGCGGCGGCGCCTGCGGCCTTCTCGCGGATGAATCGCTCGAACGCGCCGACCAGATCGTCCCGCTCCGCGCACAGGTGCAGGTCGGAAATGAACAGTACAGGGCGCGCGGTGATGTTCATCGGGGGACTATAAAACGAAAAGGGCGGCCGAAGCCGCCCCGGGAACCGGCTGCCGGATCATTCAGAGGCACTCGGCCTTCTCGAGGACGACCGGCTCGTTCGGCACGTTCTGGTGCAT
>DASUDU010000040.1:0-2250 GCA_036275435.1 Usitatibacteraceae bacterium
AAAAATTGACATAGCGCAACATGCAATTGCGCCATGCGCCGAGAATGCTTCCCCTCATCCTTGCGGGTAGCGGCCATGAACCTCGTTGAATCCTTGTTGCACGCCTTGAAGGCCCACGGCGGGCGGCAGATCTTCGGCATCCCCGGGGATTTTGCCCTGCCGTTTTTCAAGATCGCCGAATCGTCGGGCATCCTGCCGCTCTATGCGCTGTCGCACGAGCCCTCGCTCGGCTTTGCTGCCGACGCAGCGGCGCGCATCCAGGGCACCATCGGCATCGCCGCGGTGACCTATGGCGCCGGGGCGCTCAACATGGTCAACGCGGTGGCCGGTGCCTATGCGGAAAAATCGCCCCTGGTGGTGATCTCCGGCGGGCCGGGCAAGAGCGAATCGGCCTATGGATTGCTGCTGCACCACCAGGTCAAGCGCCTCGATTCGCAGTTCGAGATTTTTCGCGAGATCACCTGCGCGCAGACGCGCCTCGACAACGCCCAGACGGCGCCGGCCGAGATCGCCCGCGTGCTGGCGCGCTGCATCAAGGAGTCGCGCCCGGTGTACATCGAGGTGCCGCGCGACATGGCCGGGGTGTCTTGCGATCCGGTGCAGCCGCTGCCGCCGGTGGCCGTCGACCCGCGCGCGCTGGACGCCTGCGTCGACGAGATCCTCGCCGGCATCGCCCGCGCCAAGTCGCCGGTGATGATGGTCGGCGTTGAGGTGCGCCGCTTCGGCGAGGAAGACGCCGTGGCGGAACTGGCGCACCGGCTCGACATCCCGGTGGTGACAAGCTTCATGGGCATGGGCCTGCTGGCCGAATCGTCGAACCCGCCGCTGGGCGCGTACATGGGCCTGGCCGGCAACGAGGCGATCAGCGACATGGTCGAGAACTCCGACCGCCTGCTGATGCTCGGCGTGATCCTCTCGGACACCAACTTCGGCGCCTCGCACAAGCGCATCGACCTGCGCCGCGCCATCCTCGTCGGCGACGGACAGGTGGAACTGGGGTTCCACATCTACCACGACATCCCGTTCTCGGCGCTGATCCAGGCGCTATTGAAAAAGGTTCCGCCGCGCAGCAGCGCGCCGCGTGCCGCGCCGCCCGTGCCGGCCGCGAGCGCGAGCGCTGCCGACGGCGCGGCGCTCAAGCCGCTCGACATCGCGCAGGAGATCAACGCGCTGATGCGCCGCCATGGCCGCTACCCGCTGGCCGTCGATGTCGGCGACTGCCTGTTCGCCTCGCTTGACATCGACCACACGCACCGCGTCGCGCCCGGCTATTACGCTTCGATGGGCTTTGCCGTGCCGGCAGGCATCGGCCTGCAGGCGGCGACCGGGCAGCGCGCCATCGTGCTGGTCGGCGACGGCGCCTTCCAGATGACCGGCATGGAGCTGGGCAACTGCGCGCGCTACGGTTGGGACCCGATCGTCATCGTGTTCAACAATTCCGGCTGGGGCATGCTGCAGAGCTTCGAGCCGAACCTGGCGATGAGCCACCTGGGCACCTGGGGCTTCGCCAGCATGGCCGAAGGCCTGGGCGGGCAGGGCGTGCGCGTGAACAACCGCGCCGAGTTTGCCGCCGCGCTCGAACAGGCGGCCGGCACGCGCGGGCGCTTCCAGCTGATCGAAGCGATCATTCCCGCGGAAAACCTCTCGCCGACGCTGGCGCGCTTTGTCGATGCGGTCAAGCGCGTCTCGGCCAGCCCGGCCGGCGCGGCCACCCCCTCGGGCGGCAGCTCCGCGGTCGCCTGCGCGGCCCCGGGAATCGGCTAGGCCTGGCGCGCGCCATCGCGCAGCCGCCGGAGCGCGGGCACTGCATCTTGGTTTCGGGTACCGCGTTCGCGCGCAACACACTTCGCTACACAGCTTCGGCGGCAATCGCCGACAATCACGCGATTGTGATTGCCGAAAGGATGCCACCATGTCGCTATCCCGCCGTGAACTGCTGGCCATGAGCGGCGCGCTGGCCGCCTCCTCGCTGGCGCCCGCTTCGCTGCGCGCGCAAGGGGCCGCGAAGGCGCCCAAGCCGCTCAACATCCTCATCCTCGGCGGCACCGGCTTTACCGGGCCGCACCAGGTGCGCTACGCGCTTTCGCGCGGGCACAAGATCACGCTGTTCAACCGCGGGCGCCGCCCCAAGGAGTGGCCGGACAAGGTCGAGGAACTGACCGGCGACCGCGAAACCAACGATTACAAATCGCTGGCCGGCCGCAAATGGGACGTGTGCATCGACAACCCGACCTCGGTGCCGCACTGGGT
>DASUDU010000041.1:0-2850 GCA_036275435.1 Usitatibacteraceae bacterium
CCGCGCCGCAGTTCCAGGTGCGGAAGGGGCACGCCGCCCGGCGGGTCGGCCTTCAGCGCCGCGAGCTCGGCCTCCAGCAGCTGCCGGCAGGCATGGTATTCGTCGCGAAGATAGACGTAGCACGCATCGATGCCTGCCACCTTGGCGGCGATCAGCATGCCCTCGAGGAAGCGGTGCGGGTCGCGTTCGAGGTAATGGCGGTCCTTGAACGTGCCGGGCTCCCCCTCGTCGATGTTCACCGCCATCAGGCGCGGCGCGGGTTCGGCGCGAACGATGCGCCACTTGCGCCCCGCCGGGAAGCCGGCGCCGCCCAGACCGCGCAGGTTGGACGATTCCATTTCCTGCAACACGCGCTCGGCGTCGCGCCGGCCGGAGGCAACGTCGAGCCAGGTGCGGTATCCGCCCTGCGCAACGTACTCTGCATAGCGCACGGCATCGGGCAATTCCGGTGCCCGGGTCGCACCTTTGTGCACCGCGGCAGCAACGGACTCTGCAGCGGCGTTGCCGAATGCGTTTTGGCCCACGCAAACGGCGGGCGCCTCGGCGCAGCGGCCGATGCACGGCGTGCGCAGCACACGCACGTCCGCGCCAAGAAGCGCGGGAAGCTTTTCCAGCAGTTCTTCCGCTCCGGCCATGGCACAACTGAGCGTTTCGCACACGCGCACGGTCAGCTTCGGCGGGTTTTGCTCGCCTTCCTTGACCATGTCGAAATGGTGGTAGAACGAGGCCACTTCATAGACTTCGGCCTGTGCGATCTTCATCGCCTCGGCCAGCGCCGCAAGGTGCGAAGCCAACAGCGCGCCGTGGCGATCCTGGATCAAATGCAGGAATTCGATCAGCAAGTCACGGCGTATCTCGCGGCCAGCCAGTAGCGCGGCGATGTCGGCACGCGCTTCAGGCTCGACCTGGCGGCCCTTTGGCGTGGAACGCGCCTTCATGCGACCGCGCACCTCGGCAAGGGGAATCTTCTGGGTGACACGATCGTTCATCGCTCCTCGGCTCCGCAGGATTCCGATTGACCCGCGTCAATCGCTGGACGACTCCCGTTCAAGCTCGTGTGCGCGCCTGAAACGGCTCATCCGGCAGTGAGGATAGCGATCCGGCGGGCGCGGCTACATGATGCGCATCAAGCCTGTCTGCCACGCAGACCGGGATGCCAAACTCCTTATCTGGCGGGGGTTTCCGGGCAAAAAAGCCCCGAACGCCTTGCCAGATAACGAATTCTCATCTTGCAAAGCGCCGCCACTTTGGCTGACGCCGGGCCGCTACAGAGTGACAACGAGCCGCGCCGCCTGATCGATGGCCCGCTTGGCATCGAGTTCGGAGGCGACATCGGCGCCGCCGATCAGGTGCACGCGCGCGCCGGCCGCCAGCAGCGGCGCCTGCAACTCCCGCAGCGGCTCCTGCCCCGTGCACAGCACGATGGTGTCGACCTCCAGGTAAGTCGGATCGCGACGCGCTTCGCCGAAGGTCAGGTGAATGCCGCCCTGGTCAATGCGCTCGTAGTTGGCGCCGGCCAGCATCTCGACCTTCTTCATTTTCAGCTGGGCGCGGTGGATCCACCCGGTGGTTTTGCCCAGGCCCTTGCCCGGCGCCGAAGCCTTGCGCTGCAAGAGGGTCACTTGCCGCGCCGGGGCAGCCACCTGGGGCTTGACCACCCCGCCGCGCGTCAAATCAGGGTCGCCGACTCCCCACTCCCTGCGCCACAGGTCAAGGTCGAGCGTCGGCGAATGCCCATCATGAAGCAGGAACTCCGCGACATCGAAGCCGATGCCCCCCGCGCCGATCACCGCGACGCGCTGCCCGGCCGGCTTGTTGTGCAACAGCAGATCGATGTAACTCATGACCAGCGGCGAATCCTGTCCGGGGATCTTCGGGTCGCGCGGCACCACGCCGGTGGCAAGGATCACCTCGTCGTAGCCCTTGAGATCCTCCGCGCCGACGCGCCGGTTCAAGGCCAGTTTGACGCCGGTGACCTCGATGCGGCGCCGGAAGTAGCGCAACGATTCGTAGAATTCCTCCTTGCCCGGAATGCGCTTGGCCATGTTGAATTGCCCGCCGATCTCGCGCGCGCTGTCGAACAGGTCCACGGCATGCCCGGCTTCGGCCAGCAGTGTGGCGGCGGCAAGTCCGGCCGGGCCGGCGCCGACCACGGCGATGCGTTTCTTCTTTGCCGCGGGCCGGTAGACCAGCTCGGTCTCGTAGCAGGCGCGCGGATTGACCAGGCACGAGGCGCGCTTTTGCTGGAACACGTGGTCGAGGCAAGCCTGGTTGCAGGCGATGCAGGTGTTGATTTCGTCGGCGCGGTTGGCCGCCGCCTTGTTGACGAACTCGGGGTCGGCAAGCAGCGGGCGCGCCATCGACACCATGTCGGCGCAGCCGTCGGCGATGATCTTGTCGGCTACTTCCGGTGCATTGATGCGATTGGTCGTGACCAGCGGGATGCCCACTTCCGCTTTCATCTTCTTCGTCACCCAGGCAAAGGCTGCGCGCGGCACCGAAGTGGCGATGGTCGGGATACGCGCCTCGTGCCAGCCGATACCGGTGTTGATGATCGTGGCGCCGGCCTTCTCGATCGCCTTGGCCAAGGTCACCGTTTCCTCCCAGGTCTGCCCGTCCGGGATCAGATCGAGCATCGACAGGCGGTAGACGATGATGAAGTCGCGCCCGACCGCCTCGCGCATGCGCGTGACGATCTCCACCGGAAGGCGCATGCGATTCTCGAACGGGCCGCCCCAGGCATCGGTGCGCTTGTTGGTGTGCGTGACGAGGAACTGGTTGATGAAGTAGCCTTCGGAGCCCATCACCTCGACACCGTCATAGCCGGCCTCGCGCGCGAGCACGCCGGCG
>DASUDU010000042.1:0-2559 GCA_036275435.1 Usitatibacteraceae bacterium
CGGGTTGCAGTTCTTCAGGTCATGGATCAGCTGCGCCAGATCCTCGATCGAGTAAATGTCATGGTGCGGCGGCGGCGAGATCAGCTCGACGCCCGGCGTCGAGAAGCGCAGCTTGCCGATGTACTCCGAGACCTTGTGCCCCGGGAGCTGGCCACCCTCGCCCGGCTTGGCGCCCTGTGCCATCTTGATCTGGATCTGGTCGGCCGAATTGAGGTACTCGGCGGTCACGCCAAAGCGCGCCGAGGCGACCTGCTTGATGCGCGAGCGCAGCGAGTCGCCCTTTTGCAGCGGGTAGTCCGCTTCTACGACTTCCCCGAGCCGCGACTTCAGCGACTCGCCCGCCTTGTCGATCGGGATGTAGCGGCGCGCATCCTCGCCGCCTTCGCCGGTGTTGGATTTGCCGCCGATGCGGTTCATCGCCACGGCCAGCGTCGCGTGCGCCTCGGTGGAAATCGAGCCCAACGACATTGCGCCGGTGGCGAAGCGCTTGACGATTTCCTTGGCCGGTTCGACCTCGTCGAGCGGCACTGGAGCGCCGGCCGGCTTGATCTCGAACAGGCCGCGCAGTGTCATGTGGCGCCTGGTCTGGTCGTTGATGATGCGCGCATAGTCCTTGTAGGTGGCGTAGGAATTGCCGCGCGTCGCGTGCTGCAGCTTGGCGATCGCGTCGGGCGTCCACATGTGGTCCTCGCCGCGGATGCGGAACTGGTACTCGCCGCCCGGATCGAGCTGGGTGCGCAGCACCGGGTCGTCGCTGAACGCGGCGCGGTGCATGCGCATCGCCTCTTCGGCGATTTCGAAAATGCCGATGCCTTCGACGTTGCTCGCGGTGCCGGTGAAGTACTTCTTGACGAACGCCGATGACAGGCCGACGGCCTCGAAAATCTGCGCGCCGCAGTAGCTCTGGTAGGTCGAAATGCCCATCTTCGACATCACCTTGAGCAGACCCTTGGAGATGGCCTTGATGTATTTCTTCTCGGCTTCATCGGGCGTCACGTCGCCGGCCAGCTGCGGCAGGTTGCGTACCGTCTCCAGCGCCAGGTACGGATGCACCGCCGCCGCGCCATAGCCCCCGAGCAGGGCAAAGTGGTGCACTTCGCGGGCGCTGCCGGTTTCCACGACCAAGCCGGTCGAGGTGCGCAAGCCCTTCTTGACCAGGTGCTGATGGATCGCGCCAACGGCCAGCAGCGCCGGGATCGCCACGCGTTCGGCACTGACGTGCCGGTCGGTCACGATCAGCAGGTTGTAGTGCAGGCGCAGCGCATCCTCGGCGAATGCGCACAGCGAGGCGACCGCCGCTTCGATGCCCTCGGTGCCCCAGGATGCCGGATAGGTGATGTCCAGCTCGATGCTGCGCAGCTGGTTGCCGGTGAACATTTCGATATGGCGCAGCTTTTCCATGTCCTCGGAAGTCAGCACCGGCTGCGCCACTTCCAGCCAGATGCCCGGATCCGTGTGGTCGATGTCGAGCAGGTTCGGGCGCGGCCCGATGGTGATGCCGGTCGACATGACCAGTTCCTCGCGGATCGGGTCGATCGGCGGATTGGTCACCTGGGCAAACAGCTGCTTGAAATAGTGGTAGAGGTTGCGCGGCTTGTCCGAGAGCACGGCCAGCGGCGAATCGTTGCCCATCGATCCGGTTGCTTCCTGGCCGTTCTTCGCCATCGCGGCGAGGATCACCTTGAGGTCTTCCTGCGTGTAGCCGAAGGCCTGCTGCAGATCCAGCAGCGGGACTTCCGGGCGTTCGGCCGGCGCCGGTTCGGGAAGGTCGGACAGGCGGATGCGCGCCTGCTCGACCCAGGCCCGGTAGGGCTTGGCCGTCGACAGCTCGCGCTTCATCTCCTCGTCGTCGATAATGCGGCCCTTTTCGATGTCGACAAGGAACATCTTTCCCGGTTGCAGCCGCCACTTCTTGACGATCTTCGATTCCGGGATGTCGAGCACGCCCGCCTCGGAAGCCAGGATCACCATGTCGTCATCGGTGAGCAGGTAGCGCGCCGGACGCAAGCCGTTGCGATCGAGCGTGGCGCCGATCTGCCGGCCATCGGTGAACGCCATCGCGGCGGGGCCGTCCCAGGCCTCCATCAGGGTCGCGTGGTATTCGTAAAACGCGCGGCGATCCTCGTCCATCAACTTGTGGCCGCTCCACGCCTCCGGGATCATCATCATCATCGCGTGGGCCAGCGGGTAGCCACCCATGACCAGCATCTCGAGGCAGTTGTCGAAGCTGGCCGAATCCGATTGGCCGTCATAAATCAGCGGCCAAATCTTGTCGAGGTCGTCCTTCAATACCGGCGAAGCGATGGCCTGCTGCCGGGCACGGATCCAGTTGACGTTGCCGCGCAAGGTGTTGATTTCGCCGTTGTGGGCGACCATGCGAAACGGATGCGCAAGGTCCCAGGTCGGAAAGGTGTTGGTCGAAAAACGCTGGTGCACCAGTGCCAGCGCGGTGACCATCGCCGGATCCTTGAGGTCGAGGTAATACTTGCCGACCTGGTCGGCGAGCAGCATCCCCTTGTAGACGATGGTGCGGGTGGAGAACGATGGCACGTAAAACTC
>DASUDU010000043.1:0-5300 GCA_036275435.1 Usitatibacteraceae bacterium
CGCCCGCCGTCGTGACCAGCCGCAAGTCGCCGCGCCCGATCGTGGTCGTGTTCGATCCCGGCCACGGCGGCGAGGACCCCGGCGCGGTCGGCCGGCGCGGCACGCGCGAGAAGGACGTCGTGCTGACCATTTCCCGGAAGCTCAAGTCGCGCTTCGAGGAAACCACCAACTTTCGCATCGCCCTGACGCGCGACGCCGACTTTTTCGTGCCGCTGCACCAGCGCGTGGCGCGGGCGCGCAAGCTGCGCGCCGACCTGTTCGTCAGCGTCCATGCCGATGCCTTCGTCACGCCGCAGGCCCACGGCTCCTCGGTATTCGCGCTGTCCGAATCGGGCGCGACCTCGACCGCGGCGCGCTGGCTGGCCAACAAGGAAAACGATGCCGACCTGATCGGCGGCATCAACCTCAACACCAAGGACAATTTCCTCGCGCGCACGCTCCTCGATCTTTCGCAGACCGCGCAAATCAACGACAGCCTGAAGCTGGGCAAGCTGGTGCTGGCCGAACTGGGCGAAGTCAACCGATTGCACAAGAGCGTGGTCGAGCAGGCCGGCTTCGCCGTGCTCAAGGCGCCGGACATTCCCTCGATCCTCGTCGAAACCGCCTTCATTTCCAATCCGGCCGAGGAACAGAAGTTGCGCAACCCGGGCTATCAGGACAAGTTCGCCGACGCCATCGCAGACGGCATCAAGCGCTACTTCGCGAAGAATCCGGCGCTGGCGCGCCTGTAGGTTTTCCGGAGTCCGGGAGCCAACTGGCCTGAATCGCCGGCGCGCGCAGGCTCCGTGGAGCGCCGATCAACGCCTTTGAATGTCCCGGTGCCAGCCGCGATCGCGGCACGCGATCAGGCGGCGATGCGCCGCGCCTTGAGCAGGGCCGACAATTCCTCGGCGGTGAGCGGCTTGGCGAACAGGTAGCCCTGGTACTGGTCGCAGCCGTTCTTCTTCAGGAACTCCAGCTGCGCATTGGTCTCGACGCCCTCGGCGATCACGCACAGGTTGAGGCGCTTGCCCATGGCGATGATCGCCTCGGCGATCGAGCAGCTGTTGGCATCCTCGGGCACCTGGGTGATGAAGCTCTTGTCGATCTTCAGCGACTGCACCGGCAGGCGCTTCAGTTGCCCGAGCGAGGAATAGCCGACGCCGAAGTCGTCGACCGAGACGCTGCAGCCGATGCGCCGCAACTCGGTCAGGATCTCGATGGTCTGCTCGAGGTTGCGCATCACCACGGTCTCGGTGATTTCCAGGTCGATGCGGCTTGCATCGATGCCCGACTCGAGCAGCGCCGATTTCATCGCCGGCAGCAGCTTCCTGGACACGAACTGGCGCGGCGAGAGGTTGACGGCGATGGTCAGGTCGGTGGCGCCCTCGGCGTTCCAGGCGCGCACCTGCTGACAGGCGGTGCGGAACACCCATTCGCCGAGCGGCACGATCAGGCCCAGTTCCTCGGCGATGGAAATGAAGTCCTTGGGGTAGATCTCGCCATGCTGCGGATCCTTCCAGCGCAGCAGCGCCTCGGCGCCGCAGATCTTCCCGGTCGCGACGTCGACCTTGGGCTGGTAGCGCAGGTAGAACTCGTTGCGCTCGATGGCGCGCCTGAGGCGCGATTCCACCTCGAGGCGCTTGGAGAGCAGGAAATTGAGGTCGCTGGTGAAAAAGCGCGCGGTGTTGCGCCCGGCGTCCTTGGCCTGGTACATCGCCGAGTCGGCGTGCTTCAGGAGTTGCTGGATGTCGGTGGCGTCGTTCGGGTAGTGCGAGATGCCGATCGAGGCGGTGACGGTGATCTCGTGGCCGGAAACCTCGATCGGCTGTGCCAGCTCGGTGAGGATCTTGTTGGCGACCATCTGCGCCGATTCCGGCTTGTCCAGTTCCGGCAGCACGATGATGAACTCGTCGCCGCCTTCGCGCGAAACGGTGTCGCCCTCGCGCACGGTGCGGGCCAGGCGCTTGGCGATGTCACGCAGCACATAGTCGCCGGTCTCATGGCCGAGCGTGTCGTTGACCAGCTTGAAGCGGTCGAGGTCGAGGAACATCAGCGCCACGTGCTTTTGCTGGCGGCGCGCCTGCAGGATCGCCTGATTCAAGCGGTCCTGCATCAGCCGGCGGTTGGGCAGGCCGGTCAGCGCATCGTGGTGCGCCATGTAATGGATGGTGCGCTCGGTGTTGAGCCGTTCGGTGATGTCCTGCACCAGCGAGGCCGCGCCGATCATCTTCTGCTCGTTGTCGACCAGCGGCGTGTTGTACCACTCGGTGTGGATGATCTCGCCGCGGCTGGTGCGGTTGCTCATGGTCACCCGTGTCGAGCCCCGGGCCTGCAGCAGTTCCATCCACATCGCCGCCATGCGCTCGGTCTCGTTGCCGCCTTGCACCAGCATGTAACCCGACTCGCCAATCGCCTCGGCCGCGGCAAAGCCGAAGATCGCCTCGGCCGACGGGTTCCAGGTGGCGATGCGAAAATCCATGTCCCACTCGATGACCCCCAGCGGCGTGCGCTCCAGATGCAAGCGCAGGCGCTGCAGCGCCAGCAGTTCGGCGCGCTCGGCCTTGCGCCGCTCGCCCATTTCGACTTCCAGCGCCTGGTTGGCCTTCTCGACGCGGACCTTTTCCTCCTCGAGGCGCATGGCGATGAGCAGGTTGTCGAATCGCGCGGTGAGCGATTCGATCAGCGCCCGGTGGATCTTCGAGTGCACCGAGACGAGGATGCCGACATAGATGACGATCGCTGCGCCCAGCCAGGAACCGGCGTGGTCGCCGAGGCCGAAGGTGAGCACGCCCATCGGCAGCAGCGAAGCGACCGCGGTGAAGAAGAACAGGTTCTTGTTCGGCGCGAAGTACGCCACCGAGCCTGTGACCATCAGGGCGACGAGCATCATCACCGGCAGTTGCTGCGGCCCGGCCTTGGGCAGCAGCACGGAACCGATCAGGCCCCAGAGCACTGCCATGAGCACGGCGCCGACGACGAACCGGCGCTGCCAGGTCGCCAGCGCATCCGCGGTCGGATTGGCGCGGATGAACAGTTTGTAGAGCACATAGCGGCCGATCATGATCAAGAAGGCCGCGCCGAACCAGGCAAACAGGTCGATGCGCCTGCCGAGTTCGGTCCAGAGGATGGCGCCCAGCAGGAAGGTCACCATCAGCTCGGCGAGATAGCCGATCAGCGAGAAGCGGTAGAGCAGCCGGACCTGCTCGGTGAAGATGTGCTTGGCGACGAACGCGCGATCCTGCACCGCAACCGGCGCCGACAGCGAAAACAGGTCGCTGTCGAGCGCCAGCACGGAAGGCTTCACGCTGCCGTCTTCGGGCTTGGGTTGGCTATTCACGGTTCGATGATCCATCACCGCCTGGGTGCGCGAGACTGTAGGTTCGAAAAAAAACCTGCGCAGCGAGCTTGGTCCGGCGGTTCCTCCAGTCGGTAAATAACCGTCGCAATCTCCGTGCCGGATGAAATTGCGACGCTATCTCGTTGTTTTCTCGGAGTTACCTTAGTCATTTCAGGGGCCTGCGTCAAGGACTTCGGTCGTGTTTCTGCCCGGACGGCTAGAATGGCCGCCGTGGAATCCCGCCCCTTGTCCCCCAATCCGCCCCGCATCCGGGTGCTCCCCGACCTGCTGATCAGCCAGATTGCGGCCGGCGAGGTGGTGGAGCGGCCGGCTGCGGCGCTCAAGGAATTGCTTGAAAACAGCCTCGATGCCGGCGCGAAAAGCCTCGACATCGAACTGTTGGCTGGCGGCATCCGGCGCATTCGCGTGGCCGACGACGGCCACGGGATCGCTGCCAGCGAATTGCCGCTGGCCCTGGCACGCCATGCGACCAGCAAGATCGGCTCGCTCGAGGAACTCGAGCGCGTATCCAGCCTCGGCTTTCGCGGCGAGGCGCTGGCCAGCCTTGCGGCGGTGGCGCGCCTGTCGGTCGTGTCGGTCACGGCGGGCGCCCGTCATGGCGCGCGCATCGAGGCAGCCGGCGGCGAAACCGGCGCCGTCGAGCCGGCCGCGCACGACGCCGGGACCGTCGTCTGCGCCGACGACCTGTTTTACAACACGCCGGCGCGGCGCAAATTCCTCAAGTCCGAGGCTACCGAGTTCGGCCATTGCGACGAGGTGGCGCGGCGCATCGCGCTGGCGCGGCCGGAAGTGGCGATGACGCTGACGCACAACGGCCGGCGTGTCTGGAGCGCGCCCGGCCAGTCGCTTCGCGCGCGGGCGCGCGACCTGCTGGGCGCGGAGTTCGACGACGCGGCCGTCGAGCTCAGCGAGCCGGGCGAGGCGATCACCCTGTCCGGGCTCGCCGCCCTGCCGCGCTACACCCGGCATGCGCGCGACCAGCAGTATGTGTATGTCAACGGCCGCTTCGTGCGCGACAAGCTCATCGCGCATGCGCTGCGTTCAGCCTACGCCGACGTGCTGCATGGCGACCGCCAGCCGGCGCTGGTGCTGTTCCTGGCGCTCGATCCGGCGCGCGTCGATGTCAACGTCCACCCCGGCAAGTCCGAGGTGCGCTTTCGCGATGCGCATGCGGTGCACCAGTTTGTCTTTCATGCGATCCGCAAGGCGCTGGCGCGCCCGGGCGAATCGGCAGCGGCGCCGACGGCCGACCCGCTGGCCTGGGTGCGTCCCTCTGCGCCGGTGGGCGGGGGCACCATGCCGTGGTCTGCGCGTGCCCAGCAGGGCCAGCTGTCCGCGTTGTCGGTGCGCGAGCCGGCGGCGTTCTACCAGACGCTGTTCGGCGTCAACGCCGGGCCGGGTGCCGACGCGCCCGTCATTGATGCGCCCGCCGCACCGATCCCGCCGCTCGGCTTTGCGCTCGGCCAGTTGCACGGGGTTTACGTGCTCGCGCAAAACGCCGAGGGCCTGGTGCTGGTCGATATGCACGCGGCGCACGAGCGCATCCTGTACGAACGCTTCAAGGCCGCTTTTGATGCTGCCGGCGTTGCCGCGCAGCCGCTGCTCGCGCCGATCGCGGTGGCCTTGGGCGAGCGCGACCGCGCACTGGTCGAACGCGAGGCCGCGCTGCTGTCGCGGCTCGGATTCGATGTCGCACCGCTGTCGGAGCGCGAGGTGGCGGTACGCTCGATCCCGGCAATGCTGCCCTCGATCGACGTGCCGGCGATGCTGCGCGAGGTACTCGACGAGATCGCCGATCACGGCGCATCGCATGCCGTCGAATCGGGACGCAACGAGGCGCTCTCGACGATGGCCTGCCATGGCGCGGTGCGCGCCAACCGCCAGCTGACCATTGCCGAAATGAACGCCCTGTTGCGGCAGATGGAGGAAACCGAGCGTTCCGGGCAATGCAACCACGGAA
>DASUDU010000044.1:0-6909 GCA_036275435.1 Usitatibacteraceae bacterium
GACAGCTGCGACAGCTTGACGCCCCCGGAAACCGGGCGCTGCAAGGCCATCTCGGCGAGGCCGGCCCGCAGTTTCAGGGCCATGAAGAACTGCAGGCTCTCGGAAAGATCCGCGCCAAGCTCCGCGGGGAGCTTGCCGCGCGCCACCAGCGTGGCAATGCGCTCGGTCGTGCCGTGCTCATCCAATTTTTGCTCAAGCGCCATGCTGCGAATGCCGTGCACGATCGGGAAGATCCCGGCTTTCTTGAGGTTCAAGGTTTCCTCGGTCTGCTCGCCCAGCGACAACAGCCGGTTCCACCAGCCTGCGCTCTGGTTGAACGCGTCGATCGCCGATGCGAAGCGCGCAATCAGGATGGCGTTGTCGGTGACCAGTTCGAACACCGCCTTGCGCACGTCGTCGAGCAAGCCGGCGTCGCCGGCAACCGGGTGCGCATCGACAAAAATCGCCAGCGCCATGAGGCTCTCCGGCGTTGGAAACAGCAGCCATTGCCGGGCCATGCCGGCGAACGCGCTGGTACCCTGGCACCAAGTCGGATTGCTGACCATGATGTTGCCGGGACAGTCCGGATAGCCATAGCCGCGCAACGCGGCAGAAAACGCATCGCAAATCTCGGACAAATTGCCGGGTGCCGCATAGCCGTCGCGCAAAATCAGGCCATTGTCCTGGTCGGTCTTGAGCAACTGTTCGCCGCGACCCTCGCTGCCCATCACGAACAGGCAACTGTTGGCGACCAGTTCCTCGGGCGCGATCAATTGCCAGGTGCGCTCGAACAGGCGGGCATTGAGTTCCTGGACAAGCGTTGCGATCAGGCTGACGCGGGTCCCGCCTTGGTGTAGGAGACCGATCAGGCGGTTGATCTGCTGGGCCGCCTGGGACAGGGTGGCGATCGAAGTGGCTTCGTCGATCTGGATCGAGATCAGGTAGGAGTGGTTGGACAGGAAACTGAAGACATCGAGTGCCTCCAGCACACCGGTGATCTTTTCCGGATCGAGCGGCCGATCGGGCTCATAGGGCGCGACGACAACCCGGTGCACGCGCTTGCGGATCATCAGCGCCAGGGCATCGCCGAGCTGATCGCCGGGCCGGACGGTGATCAGCGAGAAGTTTGCCAGCTGGCCGACCGGCAATTCGCCGAGCGGGATCCCCGACAGCACCGCCCGCTGCAGTCCGGTGTGGGTGAAGATTCCCAGCCGCGCCGGCTCGCAGGTGGCATCGCGAACCAGCACGGTCGTGGTGCGTTCGGCCTGGAAGATCTTTACCACGTCGACGATGCTGGTCGAGGCGTCGACGAAGTGGGGTGGACGCACGAACGCCTCGTCGATGCGCGCCATGCTCAACGAGCGCAACTCGTGTTGACTTTGCCGCTGGGACAGGGTGCTGAGTTTCTTGGAAAGATCCGAAAACAGCAGGGCGCCAAACGTGGCATTGCTGGCGATCAGGCTGCTGACCGTACTTTTCGGGATCTGGTAGGCGATGATTTCTTCGGCGGCGGCAAAGCGGTTGCTGACCCGTTCCGCGACCAGCGCGCGGCCATCGAAGCAATCGTTGACCCCATAGACGCCGATGACTTCGCCGCCCTCGAACTGCTGCACCACTCCCTTGATGATGACAAACAGGTGCGTTGGTGCAATGCCCAGGTCGAGGATCGTCTCCCCGGCCCGGAAGTAGGCGATATCGACGCTGTCGCGTACCAGACGCTGTTCTTCCGTGTTCAGGCAGTCGAACGGCGATTCGTGGAAATTGAAGGCGGTGGGCATGAAGAAATCCGGCTGCCGGCCGGGGCGGCGATGACGGACCGACCAGCGGTCGCCCGGGCAGCGGACCGTCGACGGATCATACCGGGTCGTGCAGGGGTTGCGGGATCCCGACGACGGGTTTTCACCTATAGGAGGGGCTGCATCCTTGGGCTAAATTAGCCGATGGTTCCCAAGTGGCGCCGGACTCGCGCCGCCCCGGGTCGCATCGGTCATTCGTTGTTTCATCAAATCAAGCAAAAACCCGCAAACAGGAGAAGCGCATGTCAGCCATTGAGTCGGTTTCGCACGAGAATCGGATCTTCAACCCGCCCGAGGCGCTGGTCAAGGCGGCCGCCATATCCGGGATGCCCGCCTACGAGGCGCTGTGCGCGGAAGCGGCGCGGGACGAGTCGGCATTCTGGGGGCGGCTGGCGCGCGAGAACCTCGTCTGGCACAAGCCGTTCACCCAGGTGCTGGATGAATCCAAGGCGCCGTTCTACCGCTGGTTCCACGACGGCGAACTGAATGCCTCCTACAACTGCCTGGATCGCAACCTGACCAACGGCAATGCCGACAAAACCGCGATCATCTTCGAGGCGGACGACGGCAGCGTCACGACCATCACCTACCGCGAGTTGCACAAGCGCGTCTGCCGATTCGCCAATGCGCTCAAGGCCAAGGGCATCAAGAAGTCCGACCGGGTGATCATTTACATCCCGATGACCATCGAGGGGGTGATCGCCATGCAGGCCTGCGCGCGCATCGGCGCGACGCACTCGGTGGTATTCGGCGGATTCTCCGCCAAGTCGCTGCAGGAACGCATCATCGATGCCGGCGCCATCGCCGTGATCACCGCCGACGAGCAGTTGCGCGGCGGCAAGGCGCTGCCGATCAAGAACATCGTCGACGAAGCGCTGGCAATGGGCGGCTGCGAGCACATGAAGACCTGCATCGTCTACAAGCGCACCGGCGGCAACATCAGCATGGCGGCGGGCCGCGACCACTGGTGGCACGACCTTGAGCCGGCGCAATCCGACGTGTGCGAGCCGGAATGGGTCAACGCCGAACATCCGTTGTTCATCCTCTACACCTCGGGCTCGACCGGCAAGCCGAAGGGCATCCAGCATTCCACCGGCGGCTACCTGCTGTGGGCGCACCTGACGATGAACTGGACGTTCGACAACAAGCCCTCCGACATCTTCTGGTGCACCGCCGACATCGGCTGGGTGACCGGACATTCCTATGTGGCCTATGGGCCGCTGTCGGTCGGCGGAACCGAGGTCGTGTTCGAGGGCGTGCCGACCTACCCGAATGCCGGGCGCTTCTGGAGCATGATCCAGAAGCACAAGGTCACCGTTTTCTACACCGCGCCGACTGCCATCCGCTCGCTCATCAAGGCCGGCGAGGTCGATCCGACGACCCATCCGCGCAATTACGACTTGAAGTCGCTGCGCATCCTCGGCTCGGTCGGCGAACCGATCAACCCGGAAGCGTGGATGTGGTACCACGAAAATGTCGGCGGCGGGCGCTGCCCGATCGTCGATACCTTCTGGCAGACCGAGACCGGCGGGCACATGATCACGCCGCTGCCCGGCGTCACACCCTTGAAACCCGGCTCCTGCACGCTGCCGTTGCCGGGCATCCAAGCGGCGATTGTCGACGAGACCGGCCATGACCTGCCCAACGGGCAAGGCGGCATCCTTGTCGTCAAGCGCCCCTGGCCGTCGATGGTGCGCACCATCTGGGGCGACCCCGAACGCTTCAAGAAGACCTACTTCCCGGACGAACTCGGCGGCAAGCTCTACCTGGCCGGCGACGGATCGGTGCGCGACAAGGAGCGCGGCTATTTCACGATCATGGGCCGCATTGACGATGTGCTCAATGTATCCGGGCATCGCCTCGGAACCATGGAGATCGAATCGGCGCTGGTGGCCAATTCCAAGCTGGTGGCCGAGGCTGCCGTGGTCGGCCGTCCCGACGACATGACCGGCGAGGCGGTGGTCGCGTTCGTCGTCCTCAAGGGCGCACGCCCGACCGGCGACGAGGCCAAGGCCATCGCCAAGGAACTGCGCGACTGGGTCGGCAAGGAGATCGGGCCGATCGCCAAGCCCAAGGACATCCGTTTTGGCGACAACCTGCCGAAGACGCGCTCGGGCAAGATCATGCGGCGGCTGTTGCGCTCCATCGCCAAGGGTGAGGAGATCAAGCAGGACACCTCGACCCTGGAGAATCCGGCGATCCTCGAGCAGCTCAAGCAAAGCATGTAGGCCGGCCGGCCCCAGGGGCCGACCGCCAGTGAAAACTCCAATGCTGGTGCGGCGTTTCGGGCAATAATGGCCTGAAACGCCCGCCAATCCACGAGTTTTGCCATGACTCCCTCCGCGACACTGGTCAAAGACACGATCGACGACCTGCGCGCCCACGCGCCGTTCGATGTCATGGAAGCCGCGCACCTCGAAGTCCTGGCCGCGCGGCTCAAGTTGGGCTATTACGCCAAGGGCGATGTGTTGCTGTCGCCGCGCGACAGCGTGATCGAGCACCTCTACATCGTGCAAAGGGGCACGATTGTCGGACGCCGCAAGGGCCGCGATGGCGAGGTGGACGAACTGACGTTGTCCGACGGGGAATGCTTCCCGGTCGGCTCGCTGATCGGCCGCCGGGCCACCGTCCTGACCTTTGCCGCCCAGGAGGATTCGTTCGTCTACCTGCTGCCGCTCGACGTGTTCGAGCATTTGATGGACATCTCGCGGCCTTTCCGGGAATTTGCCGTGCATCGCATGGCCAGCCTGCTTTCGATGTCGCAACGCGCCCTGCAAAGCCGCGCCTCGCAAAGCGTCGCCGACACGCGCGACCTGGCGCGGCCGGTCGGCACGGTATTGATGCGCCCGCCGGTCACCGTTCCCCCGGATCGCAAGGTGCGCGATGTGCTGATCACCATGCACGAACTGCGCATCGGCTCGATGGTCATCGTCGATGCCGACGGCAATCCCATCGGCATCTTCACCGAGCGCGACGTGCTCGACCGCATCGCATTGGGCGGCATCTCGCAGGATGCGCCGATCGAGGCCGCGATGACCCGCAATCCGTTTTGTCTTCCGGCCAGCGCCGATGTGCTGGAGGCAGCACAGGTCATGGCGCGCCACCGTTTCCGCCATGTCGTGGTGATGGATGAGGGGCGACTGGCCGGCGTGATCTCCGAGCGGGACCTGTTTTCGCTGCAACGCATGTCGGTTGGCGGCTCGGCCAAGGCGATCGAGCGCGCCGGCGACAGCGAAGCGCTGGCCGTGGCGGCACAGGACGTGCGCCGCCTGACCGCCACACTGCTCGCGCAGGGCGTTGGCGCGGCGCAGCTGATCAACCTGGTGACCATCCTCAATGATGCCATCGTCCACCGCGCGCTCACTATTGCCGGTCGGGCCAAACCGATCCCTGGCGCGACCTGGTGCTGGATGGGCCTGGGTTCGGAAGGGCGCATGGAGCAAACGCTGTCAACCGACCAGGACAATGCGATCATCTTCGAGCCCGGGAGAGAGGATCCGGAACCCTTGGCGGCGGCATTTCGCGATTGGGCGCTGGAAGCGAACACCATCCTCGACGCCTGCGGGTTCCCGCTGTGCAAAGGCCAGGTGATGGCTTCCAATCCGCGCTGGTGCATGAGCGCGGACGGCTGGCGGAAAGAATTCGATCGCTGGCTGCGTGCGACCACCGGCGAGGCGCTGCTCAATGCCGGCATCTTCTTCGATTTCCGTGCCCTGGCAGGGGAACCCGCGCCGGCGCACGAATTGCGCGCCTGGCTCGGTGGCGCGGCCCGGCAGCACCCGATCTTCCTCAGGCAGATGGCGATCAATGCGCTGGCGGTCAAGCCGCCGCTCGGGTTCGTCAAGGATTTTATCGTCGACAGCGGGGACTTTCCGGGAACCATCGACCTCAAGCAGTACGGTGCGCGTCCGATCATCGATGTCGCGCGGGTCTATGCGCTGCGCGAGGGTGTCGCCCACACCAACACCGCGGAACGGCTTCGAGCGGTGGCGCCGGCCATCGGCATGCGCGACGAGGAAGTGCTGGCACTGATCGACGCCTTCCACTTCATTCAACTGCTGCGCCTGCGTCCCCACGAGGGCAGCGAGGGTTCGGTCAAATTGCCGCCCAACCGGATCGCGCCCGATGCGCTGAATGAACTCGACCGGCGCATCCTGAAAGAGGCGTTTCGCCAGGCACGCAAACTGCAGAACCGGCTGGAAATGGACTTTGCCGCATGATCGGCCGCGCGGCACGCCAGGTGCAGGGCTGGCTCCGCCGCTGGCGCAACTCGCCGCGTGGCGCGATGCAAACGCAGCGTTGGGTCGTGGTCGATGTCGAGACCACGGGGCTGAATATCCGGCGCGACCGCCTGCTGGCGATCGGCGCGGTCGCTATGCGCGGTGCGACACTCGATGTCGCCGACAGCTTCGAGGTGATCCTGCGCCAGGCCAAGGTCAGCGACCCGGACAACATCCTGGTCCACCGCATCACCGGAACTGCGCAACGCGAAGGCGTCGAGCCGGTCGAGGCATTGCAGCGGTTTGCCACGTTTACCGCGAGCGACCCCTGCGTTGGATTCCACGCCGCCTTTGATCAGGCCATGCTGGACGGGGAAATGCAGCGCCGCAGGCAATCCTTGACCGCAGTGCCGTTCCTCGACCTGGCGCTGCTGGCGCCCGCGCTGCTCCCGCAGGAGGCGGGCCTAAAGAGCCTGGACGAATGGCTCGAGCGTTTCGACATCCGCATCCGGCACCGCCATCATGCGGTTGCCGATGCCCTGGGCACGGCGATGCTCTTCCAGTGCCTGCTGCGGGAAGCTTCGCGGCAGGGTATCACCGCTGCCGCGGCACTGTTCTCGCTGGCTTCCGGCCAGCATTGGCTGCAATCGGGCCAGCCGCGGTCGCGCGGTTGACAATTGCCCGCTCCCGGGAATAAATAGGCATCCTCGACTCATCGGGACGACCCTCATGGCCTCACCGGTCCGCCGCGGCCCGCGCCTCATTGCCATCTTCCTGCTCGGCTTCGTGCTGTTCAACTATCCGGTCCTGGCGCTTTTCAATGTGCAGTCGATGGTGTTGGGCATTCCGCTGCTGTTTATCTACCTGTTCCTGGCCTGGCTGGTGCTGATCCTGTTGATGTTCTGGGTCATCGA
>DASUDU010000045.1:0-3110 GCA_036275435.1 Usitatibacteraceae bacterium
CTCATGGAGTTGGGGTTCTGCCTTGCGCGCTGCGTGGACAGCCACAACCGCGCAGGGTTGCAAAAGCGCTAGTCCTTCGGATCGGGCTTCAATGGAGCAGGCGGCAGCAGCGCAGCGAGCGCGTCGGCCAGCGCATGGCACAGTTCGGCGCATCCGGCACCCTTGATCGCGGAAACGGTAAACACCGGCCCTTTCCACTTGAGCGCCTTGATGATCGCCCGGGTACGTTTCGAAACTTCGGCGTCCTCGAGCAAGTCCGCCTTATTGAAGACCAGCCAACGCGGCTTTGCGTAGAGGGCCTCGTCGTACTTCTTCAGTTCCTTGATCAGCGCCTTGGCTTCGCGCACCGGATCGGTCGCCGGATCGAACGGCGCGATATCCACCAGGTGCAAGAGGATGCGGGTACGTTGCAGATGCCGCAGGAACTGGTGCCCCAGCCCTGCCCCTTCGGCCGCCCCTTCAATCAGGCCTGGAACATCGGCAATCACGAAGCTGCGTTGGTCATCGGCTCGCACGACGCCAAGGTTCGGGTGCAGCGTCGTGAACGGATAATCGGCCACTTTCGGCCTCGCAGCCGACACGGCGCGGATGAATGTCGATTTCCCGGCATTGGGCATCCCCAGCAGGCCGACATCCGCCAGCACCTTCAGTTCGAGATGAAGATCCTTGGCTTCACCTTCCTCGCCGGGCGTGAACTGCCGTGGCGCACGGTTGGTCGAGGACTTGAAATTGAGATTGCCCAGGCCGCCGCGCCCCCCCTTGGCCGCGACCACGCTTTGTCCGGCGCGAGCCAGGTCGGCTAGGATTTCCCCACTGGCGGAGTCGCGAACGATCGTCCCGACCGGCACGCGCAGGATCACGTCGTCGGCCCCGCGGCCATTGCAGTCGGCGCCGCGGCCGGGCTCGCCATTGCGAGCACGAAAAATACGCGCGAAGCGGTATTCGACGAGCGTGTTCAGGTTGGAATCCGCGGTGATGATGATCGAGCCGCCGCGGCCGCCATCCCCGCCGTCCGGGCCGCCAAAGGGCACGTACTTTTCGCGACGCATCGACGCCGAGCCCTTGCCGCCATTTCCGGCGTGGACTTCGATCTTCGCTTCATCGATGAATTTCATGTCGTTTGATCCTGCCGAAAAACAAAAGGCCCCAAGGATCGCTCCCGGGGGCCCTTGTCGCGCGGATTGAACCGTCGCAGGCCGTTATGTCACGCCGGCTGAATGCTGACGGTGCGGACCTTGCGCGGCCCCTTGACGGCGAATTGCACCTTGCCGGTCTTCAGTGCGAACAGCGTATGGTCCCTGCCAACGCCGACGTTGTCGCCGGCATGGAACTCGGTGCCACGCTGGCGGACAATGATCGATCCGGCCGGGATGAGTTCGCCGCCGAACGCCTTGACGCCAAGGCGCTTCGATTCGGAATCGCGGCCGTTGCGTGAACTGCCGCCTGCTTTTTTGTGTGCCATGTTTTCTGCTCCTTAGGGCCGGTTCATTTGACCAGAACATCACCGATCTGCAACTCGGTGTAGTTCTGGCGATGCCCCTGGTGCTTTTGATAGTGCTTGCGACGGCGCATCTTGAAGATCTTCACTTTGTCGTGACGACCGTGAGACACTACGGTGGCGTTGACCGCAGCGCCGGCCACGAGCGGCTTGCCGATGGTGACGGCGTCGCCGTCACCCACCATCAAGACCTGATCGAGAACGATCTGCGAGCCCACGTCTGCCGGTATCTGTTCGACTTTGATTTTTTCGCCGGACTGGACGCGATACTGCTTCCCGCCGGTTTTTATGACCGCATACATGGTTGGACTCCAAAAAGGGTTTGAACTGACCGCGCCGGATCGCGACACGCGCCAATCCCGGTACGGAACCGGCTATGATACTGATTTTCCGCCCGCGCGTCAAAGTTTCCAGTGCAAATTTCTTCAATGAAACAGCGGCTTAGCTTGGCCGACTCGGTTGGGCCCGGAATATTCCCATGAACCAGCGTGTTGATCCGGTCAGTCTGGAGCGCTTGCGCGCCGTGATTGCCGACGACCTCGCGCTGGTCGATGCGGTCATTCGATCCCGATTAACCTCCGACGTTGTCCTGATCAATCAGATTTCGCAGTACATCGTCGGCGCCGGAGGCAAGCGAATCCGCCCGGCCCTTGTTTTGTTTGCGGGCAATCACTTTCACGGGCCGCGAGACAGTTTGCACGAACTTGCCGCCGTGGTCGAGTTCATCCACACGGCAACCCTGTTGCATGACGACGTGGTGGACGATTCGAGCCTGCGCCGCGGCCGCAACACGGCCAATGCCGAGTTCGGCAACCCCGCTGCGGTGCTGGTTGGCGATTTCCTTTACTCCAGAGCCTTCCAGATGATGGTTGCGGTCGGCTCGATGCGGGTCATGGAAATCATCGCCGACGCGACCAACGTGATCGCAGAGGGCGAGGTCCTGCAACTGCTCAATGTCCACGACGCAAACGTTGCGGAAGACGCATACCTGCGGGTGGTCCGTTACAAGACCGCGAAGTTGTTCGAGGCGGCTTGCCGCGTCGGCGCCGTGCTCGGCGGCGCTTCCGCCGCCGACGAACAAGCCCTGGGCTCCTATGGCATGCACTTGGGCACGGCATTCCAGCTGATCGATGACGTTCTGGACTATTGCGGCAACGCCGGGGATACGGGCAAGAACCTGGGAGACGACCTGGCCGAAGGCAAACCGACGTTGCCGCTCATTTACGCCATGCGCGAAGGCACCCCCGCACACCGCGAGGCGATCCGCCGCGCCATCGAAACCGGAGGCCGCGACGCACTCGATGACGTCATCCGCGCCATTACCGAAACCGGCGCGCTCGATTACGCAAGGGGGTGCGCGCACCGCGAGGCGAGCGCAGCGACCGAGTGCATCGCCGGGCTCGGCAGTTCCGTTTATGCCGATGCTTTGATACAATTATGTGTTTTCGCGGTTGAACGGCGATATTGACGCGTACCCCATGGATTGCATCCCGGGAAAAGCGTCGGCTAACCGGTTTGCCGCGGATTTTCGGGGTGTAGCTTAGCCTGGTAGAGCGCTACGTTCGGGACGTAGAGGCCGGAGGTTCGAATCCTCTCACCCCGACCAGAATTT
>DASUDU010000046.1:0-3931 GCA_036275435.1 Usitatibacteraceae bacterium
GGGCGATCCGACATGTTCTGTGGATTCCGCACGGCTGCGATTTGACCCGCAACTGGGCTAAAATTGCGCGTGGCGGGTCTCCCCGCATTCAATTTCTGTGAACCTGGTCAGGTCGGGAACGAAGCAGCCACAGCAGAGTCATTGAAGTGCCGGGGGTCAGGCTCGCCACACCGGATTGGAACAATGCGCGGCGGGTCGAACTTGCGTGCGCAGCAGGAGTTTCGGCGCAGCAAAGCCGAAAATAATGGCAATCACGCTCGTGCCCGTGCACGAAATCAGCCGGGGTCGGTAACCTCCATGAGCCACCAAGTCCTTGCACGCAAATGGAGGCCGCGCGCTTTTGCCGACGTCATCGGCCAGGATCACGTCGTGCGAGCTCTGGCCAATGCTCTGGACACCGGTCGAATTCATCACGCGTACCTGCTGACCGGAACGCGGGGCGTCGGCAAGACCACGCTGGCGCGTATCCTGGCCAAGGCGCTCAATTGCGAGACCGGCGTCACCTCCAGGCCCTGCGGTCAGTGTCGCGCCTGCGTGGAGATTGACGCGGGGCGTTTTGTCGACCTCCTCGAGGTCGATGCCGCGACCAATACCAAAGTCGATGAGATGCGCGAGTTGCTGGAGACTGCGCAATACGCGCCGGTTTCAGGGCGATACAAGGTTTACATCATCGACGAAGTCCACATGCTCTCAAAGTCGGCCTTCAACGCCATGTTGAAGACCCTGGAGGAGCCGCCTGGCCATGTCGAGTTCATCCTGGCGACCACCGATCCGCAACGTCTGCCCATTACGGTTCTGTCGCGTTGCCTGCAGTTCAACTTGAAGAACCTGCCGGCAGGACTGATTGCGAAACATCTTGCAATCGTTTTGGGCACGGAGGGAATTCCGTTCGAACCGCCCGCACTGGAATTGATTGGCCGTGCAGCAGAAGGCAGCGTGCGCGACTCGCTCTCACTGCTGGATCAAGCGATTGCCCACGGTGCCGGGAAAGTCGGTATCGACAATGTGAGCGAAATGCTTGGTGCGCTCGATCAGTCGTACCTGTTTACGCTGCTCCGCGCGCTCGCCTCGTGCGACGCGTCCGCGCTGATTCGGCAGGTTGACCAGCTGGGTGAGCGCAGCATTTCATTTGACAATGCGTTGCGCGACATGGCCCACCTGCTGTCGCGCATTGCGCTTGTCCAAGGTGCTGGCTCCGAAGCCGTCGAGGGGCCGGACGCGGCATCGCTGCGAGACCTGGCGACAAGACTTCCCGTCGAGCTGGTGCAAGTGTTTTTCCAGATTGCCTTGCTGGGCAGGCGCGACCTTGCGCTTGCCCCCGATGAGCAGACCGGGTTCACCATGACCCTGCTGCGCATGTTGGCGTTTGCCGGTGGTTATTCAAGGCCTGCCCAAAACCTTGCGCCCTCGCGTGCGGTTGCGGCAGCTGCTCCTCCGGCATATTTGTCAGCGGCATCGTCTGCAATAACGATCCAGGAAACCACAAAAGCCGAGACGCCGGTCGCGCCATTCGGGGTAGCCGACATCGACAATTGGGCGTCATTCGTTGCCCGACTGCAACTCAACGGCCTTGCCGGAATGCTCGCCAAGCAAAGCACGATGCTTTCCTACACAAATGGCGTGTTGGAACTGGAATTGCCGCCCGAGCAGAAGCACCTGGCCGAACGCATTTACGTAGACAAGCTCAAATCGGAACTTCAGCCCCGCCTTGCCGGCAACCTGCGAATCAATGTCCGGATCGGGGGAAGCGCGGTGGCGAGCTTGGCGGCGCAGGAAACCGCTGCACAAAACAATCGGCAATTGGCGGCAGAACAGTCCATTCGGGAAGATGGTTTCATACAGGCATTGCGCACAGAGTTTGGCGCAGAGATTCCGGCGGCCTCGGTCCGTCCGGCCAGCGATTCATAAACCAATCAAGGACGACACATGATGAAAGGCGGCCTGGCGGGCCTGATGAAGCAGGCCCAGCAAATGCAAGAGAACATGATGAAGGCACAGGCGCAACTTGCGTCGGTCGAGGTAGAGGGTCACTCCGGAGGCGGCATGGTCAGGGTTTTGATGACCTGCAAGAACGATGTTCGCCGCGTCACGATTGACCCGTCCGTTATGGATGACCGGGAGATGCTGGAAGACCTGATTACCGCCGCCATGAATGACGCGGTCAAGAAGGCCGAAGAGACTTCGAAAGAGAAGCTGGCTGGGTTCACGGCGGGAATGAACTTGCCACCTGGCATGAAGCTGCCGTTCTAGGCGGCGGGACATGCGTCAGCCGTCGTCGCTGGAATCGCTGATTGAGGCGCTGCGCTGCCTGCCGGGCGTCGGACCAAAGTCCGCCCAACGCATGGCGTACCATTTGCTGCAACGCGATCAGGCGGGAGCTGGAAGGCTTTCAGGCGCCCTGAGTCTTGCGCTCTCAAAAATTCGGCACTGTGCGTCTTGCAACACGTTTGCCGAGGATGAGCTGTGCCAGATCTGCGCATCGTCCTCGCGCGACCGGAGCTTGTTGTGCATCGTCGAAACGCCCGCCGACTTGCTGATGATGGAGCAGACCCAGACCTATCGGGGGTTGTACTTTGTCCTGATGGGCCGGCTGTCGCCGTTGGACGGAGTGGGTCCGGGCGAAATCCATCTTGACCGGCTGGAAAGACGGGTTAAAGGCAGCGAGGTCCGGGAAGTGATCCTGGCCACGAATTTCACGGTAGAGGGTGAAGCGACCGCACATGTCATCTCAGAGATGTTTAGCGGTAGCGGGCTCGTCGTCACGCGCATCGCCCGCGGCCTGCCGGTCGGAGGGGAATTGGAGCATGTCGATAGCGGTACGCTGGCCCAGGCGCTCATCGAGCGCCGCTTTGTTTAGGCTGTCGCGTTTGGCGGGCGGGTGCCGGGTGGCGGTGAAACCAGGTGCACCAAGCGCTGGATGACGCCCCGGACAAAGCGCAGCAGTTTCGGGATCAGCCAGATCGCGATCAGGATGAATAGCAGTAGCAGCCCGAGAAACACCAGCGGGTGTTGAATCGCCAACCAGAGCCCCCCGAGAACCGCGGCGTCCTCCGTCATCGAGGCAGCAATGTTGCTGACCGGTTCCGGCGAGGTGTTGATGGCCGCACGGCTGCCTTCCTTGAAGAAGTGTGTGCCGGCGGTGATGGTGCCACCGAGTAGTGCCGCGGCAAGTGTCCACGCTTCGCTGTCGCCGTGACCAAGCACGCCCGCAGCCAGAAGCGCGCCGGCCGGAATACGAATGAAGGTGTGGACTGCGCCCCAAAGTGAATCGAGCGCCGGGATCTTGTCGGCGAAGAACTCGACGAACAGCAGTAACCCGGTTGCGCCCATGACGATCGGGTGCGACAGCAGTGCCAGCGCCTTCGGCGGATGCCAGCCGAACCACTGGAAGTGGCCGGCGAGTCCAACCAGAAACAGGACGACATACAGGCGGATGCCGCTGGCCCAGGCCAGCGCGCCGGCCAGGGCGAGAGTGGTCAATTGTTCGGTCACTGGGGCTCCTTTGGCGCCGACACGAATCGGGCATCAGCACTGTAACGCAGCCACATGTGGACGGTCTACATGCCGCGCGATGAATGCCCCCAGCCGGCAAGAACTCATGAAAAAATTTGACCGACCTCTGGAAATGTGGCTATAATCGCGGTTCTTCAAATTTCGTTGAAGTGATTGCGGGGCCGGTAATTTTCTGGCTTCCAATTCGGGCGCGGGGTGGAGCAGTCTGGCAGCTCGTCGGGCTCATAACCCGAAGGTCGAAGGTTCAAATCCTTCCCCCGCAACCAAACGATATTTTGAATTGCTCTTTAAAAATCAGAACAATCGATAGAGGTGGGTACGTTGTTTTTGGGTACCTGCTGGTTTGGGGCTGGGTGCGCGAGCATCTGGTTTTAGGCTGGTGGGTCTTGAAAAAACTGAAGTACCCACTTTGGCGTAA
>DASUDU010000047.1:0-4245 GCA_036275435.1 Usitatibacteraceae bacterium
GAGCAGGCGCGCGAGCAACTGGCGCGCGAACCGCGCGCGCAGCCGTCGATGCGCCTCAACCCCGCCGTTGCCGACCTGTTCGGATTCGGCTTCGAGGACTTCACCCTCGAAGGCTACGATCCGCATCCGGCCATCCGCGCGCCCATCGCGGTCTAGGCGCGCGTCCATGCGCATCAACCTGATTGCCGCGGTGGCGGACAATGGCGTGATCGGCCGCGAAGGGGGCATGCCCTGGCACCTGCCGGCCGATTTTGCCTGGTTCAAGCAGCACACGATGGGCCATCCGGTCATCATGGGCCGCAAGACCTATCAATCGATCGGGCGTGCCCTGCCGGGCCGGCGCAATATTGTCGTCAGCCGCGATGCAAACTGGTCGGCGCCGGGCTGCGAAGCGGCGCCGAACCTGGACGCGGCACTGGACCGCTGCGCCGATGCCACGGAGGTATTCGTCATCGGCGGTGGTCAACTCTATGCAAGCGCGCTGGAACGCGCCGATCGGATTGTGCTGACCAACGTGGATGCACGCCCTGAGGGCGACGTGCGCTTTCCGGCCCTGGCGCCGTCGGACTGGCTGGAAGTGTTTCGCGAGCATCGCCGCGCCGACGCGCAAAACGCCCACGACATGGAGTTTGTGATCTATCAGCGCCGCGTGCGCTGAAGCGCAGGAATCAGCCGCGCGGTTTGCGCGTCCTGCGGCCCTTTGCGGTACCGGGCTGCGGCGGATTTTCTTCGGCCGGGGTGCGTGGTGCCGGCATGAAGGATGCCGCCCAGCTGAGCGGATCGAACGCGGCAGGCGTTGCCTGCCTGTCCTGCGCGGCACCGTCCGCCGGCTTGGCCGCCTGCGACAGTCCGGCGAGGAAATCGCGCTGCATTTTCAGGGCTTGGATCGATCCGTCGACGACTTGCGTGGTGGCGCGCAGCCACGCGAGCACGACTTCCAGGTCGTGGATCTTCTTGTCGATTTCGGCCGGGTCGAGCATCTTGCCCATGGCTTCCATCGGCGATTGCGCCGCGGACGCCGCGCCCGGGTTGAGCAGCGACTGGAACAGGGAAAAGTAATCGGGCATGCCGCCCGGAACGGGCCGGGTCACTTCGCTTCGTGGCTGGCAATGAAGGCGCGAATGCGCGGGTAGATCGTCTCGCGGAACTTGCGGCCGCTGAAGATTCCGTAATGCCCGACCGCCGGAGCGGTGTAGTGCTGGCGGGCAACCGCGGGGATGCCGGTGCACAGCTGGTGCGCGGCTTGCGTCTGGCCGCAGCCGGAAATGTCGTCGATTTCACCTTCGATGGTGAACAGCGCGCTCTTGCGGATCTTCGCCGGCGTAACCGGCTCGCTGCCGACCGAAAGGGTGCCGCGCGCGAGGCGCTGCTCGTGAAACACGCGCACGATGGTGTCGAGGTAGTACTCGGCGGGAAGGTCCATGACCGCGTTGTACTCGTCATAAAACCGGCGATGCGCTTCGGCGCTGTCGCCATCGCCCTCGATCAGGTGGCGGTAATAGTCTTTGTGCGAGTCGAAGTGCCGGCCCGGATTCATCGCAATGAACCCGGCCAGTTGCATGAAGCCCGGATAGACGCGGCGCATCGCGCCCTCGTACTTGACCGGCACGCGCTGGATGACGTTTTGCTCGAACCAGGAGAGCGGCCGGCGCATGGCGAAATCGTTGACCGAGGTCGGGTTCTTGCGCGTGTCGATCGGGCCGCCCATCATCGTCATGCTCGCCGGCGTTTCCTCGCCGCGCGAAGCCATCAGCGAAATGCCGGCCAGCACCGGAACGGTCGGCTGGCAGACCGACACGACATGCACCGGCTTGCCCGCGCGTTCGCGCACATGGCGCACGAAGCGCTGCACCAGTTCGGCGTAGTCGTCGAAATGGAACGGGCCGTTGGACAGCGAAATGTCGCGGGCATTCTTCCAGTCGGTGATGACCACGTCATGGTCGGGGAGCAGGGTGCGCGCGGTATCGCGCAGCAGGGTGGCGAAGTGGCCGGACAGCGGCGCGAACACCAGCACCACGGGTTCATGGCGCGCCGAGCGGCTCTTGGCGAAATGCAGCAGTTGGCAGAACGGGGTATCGAGCCAGACTTCTTCGCGGACGGTCGCCGGCTTGCTGGCCACGTCCACGGTTTCGATCGCAAAATCCGGGCGCCCGTAGCGCTTGGTCAGGCGCAGCATCAGGTCCAGCCCGGCAGCGACTTTTTTGGCGCTCGGCGCATAGGACAGCGGCGAATACGGATTGACCAGGGTCGCGGCGCTGGCCTGTGCCCACCAGCGCCAGGGTTCCAATGCAGCTCGCTGGAATTCATGCAATTGGTAGAGCATCGATGGTTCTCCCCAAATGGATGCCGCGACATTACACCATTTCTGACGCACCGCAGCAAACAATGGTTTCCCGATCCGATGCGGTAATCTCTGATAGCCTCGCGAACCAGAGCGAGCGCATTGCTTCCGGGATCGGTTGCCCGTGGCGCCTGCGGTCCGGGCCACCAACAGAATTTCAGATAATTGCATGAATAATCAATGAGTTCAGAAGTAACCCCAACCCAACTTCGGGGCGATTTCTATCCCCCGATCGAGCCGTTCGACCAGGGATTTCTTGACGTCGACGCACGCCATCGCCTGTATTTCGAGCAGTCCGGCGCACCGGACGGGGTTCCGGTGCTGTTCCTGCATGGCGGACCGGGTTCCGGCGCCTCACCGACCCACCGGCAGTTCTTCGATCCGCAGTTCTACCGCATCGTGATTTTCGACCAGCGCGGCGCGGGACGCTCCACGCCGCACGGTGAATTGGCCGACAACACCACGCCGCACCTGATCGCCGATATCGAGCGCCTGCGCAACCATCTCGCGATCGACCGCTGGGTTGTTTTCGGCGGGTCTTGGGGATCCACGCTGGCGCTGGCCTATGCGGAACGGCACGCGGCACGGGTCTTGGCGCTGGTCCTGCGCGGCATTTTCCTGTGCCGTCCGGTGGAAATTGAGTGGTTCCTGGTGGGCATGCGCCATGTGTTTCCCGAGTCCTGGCGCAACTTTGTTGCACCGCTGCCCCGGGAAGTCGACCGCAACTCGGCAGCGGCGATCCTCGCGGCTTACCATCGTCTGCTGACCGATCCCGATCCGGCGGTGCATGCGCCGGTTGCGCGCACCTGGAGCATCTACGAAGGCTCCTGCTCAACCTTGCTGCCCAGCCCGGCGCTGGTGGCCAGCTTCGGCTCGGACCGCGTCGCGTTGGGCCTGTCGCGCATCGAGGCCCATTACTTCATCAACAACATCTTTCTTCCGGACGACGACCTGCTGCAAAACATCGATCGCATCCGCCACATTCCCGCGACGATCGTCCAGGGACGCTACGACATGGTCTGCCCGATCCTCTCGGCCGATGAACTGGCGCGCGCCTTTCCCGAGGCGGACTATCGCATCGTCCCGGACGCCGGGCACTCGGCGTTTGAGCCGGGCATCCGCGCCGAGCTGATTGCCGCCATGGAGCGGCTCAAGCCGCTGTTCGGCGGATCGGCAACCTAGGAGCAGGCCGGTGCCCAAGTTCCTCAAGGCAGTGCGCCTGGACGATTCCGATGCCGCGCTGTATGCGAGCGCCTGCGACGACGGCGAATGGGTGACCAGCGGCGGCTTCGCCGTTTGCCCGCTGGCTGAAGGGTACCGCTGCAATCCGAAGTGCCATTGCGATGCGAGCTTTCTTTCGCTCACGCGCCGCGCGCGTTGCACCCTGGCCGAAGTCGTCGAGGTGACCGACCAGGACCTGGCGATCTTTCGCGACCAGATGGCGCAACACCTGCTGTTCGACTGGAAGGCGCCGGATTTTGCCGCGGCCCGGGAAATCGCCGACGAGGAAATCGATTACACCGTGGACCTGGCTTCCGCGTTTCCAACCGAGGTCTGGCTGCGGGTGCAGCGCAGCGCCGGGGCCGATGGCGCGATCGAGGAGCGCTACGACCAGTTTGACCGTCTGATGATCGGTTCACACCCGGTCTGAGCGTTCGCATCCCGCTGCCCGCCGCGATGCGGCGCCCGGGAATCCGTCATGCGCCCGAGTCGCGCGGCGCCAGGATCGGCGACGGCGCCGGCTGGCCTTGCGCAGTCGCCAGCACGCGCGTCAGCGATACCAGCATCCCCGCCGTCGCTCCCCAAATGTAGCGGCGCTCGAAGGGGATCGCGAAGTAGCTGCGCAGGCGGCCCTTGTACATGGCCTGCTCGACGCGCTGGTTGCCCGGGTGCGTGACATACGT
>DASUDU010000048.1:0-6192 GCA_036275435.1 Usitatibacteraceae bacterium
GCTGGTGAATGGTCCGCCGCTGATGCTGTATTCGCCGCCGGAAACGGTGATGCCGATGGTGTCATTGATGTTTTCGACCAGTCGCGTCTCCGAATAGACGGTGATATTGCGCGGCACGTCGATCCGCGAGGTAAACGCCAGCCCTTCCGGATCGGCATCCCGATAGCCGGTGGACACCAGGAAGACCGCACTGCGCCCGCCGATGGTCAGCGTTGCCGACCGGCTGGTGGCAAAGTCCGGCGCGCTGGTCAGGCGCACGCGCACCGACTGCCCCGGCTGGAGGATGCCCGGCGAGGCGCCAAAGGCGCCGCCATTGACGCTGAATTCGCCGCCGCTGATCGAGATTGGCACCGCAACGGTGAAACCGGAGGGCGTGAAGGACTGCGAAACCACCGGCGTATTGCGCGCAACGCCACTGACCTGGCCGATGGTGAACGGTGAAGGATCGGAATCCGGCGGCAAGGTGATGGCGATGCTCGAATTGAAGCGGATGTAGCCGAACAGTGGATCGGTGTTGCCGCTGCAATAGTGGACAAAATCGATGGCCAGCGCCAGGACCGTGCTGCCCGAAACAACGATCTCGCGAACCGCGAACTCGGAATACGAGGCCGGCGTGCCACAGTAGGATCCTGGCCCGGTAACCCACATCAACGGCTGTGCGTTCGAGTAGTAGCCGAGCGGATTTGAGTAGGTGCCCAATGCCGGAAGCTGGCCGCCGGTCGCTGCAAACTGGAACCGCCAATATCCGGCAGGGCCGCCTGGATATTGCTGCGTTTCAACCTGGATCGTGCCGCTGTTGTAGACGGAGGCACCGACGCTGTTCAGGGTTGCCGGTGAGAGTACATAACTGCGCCCCTGGCCGATTGGTTCGGTGCCTTGGCTGACCAGGTACACCAGCGGGTTCCCGCCGACATTCGGGCCCAGTCCCGGCGCGCTGCCGACCTTGAACGTGCTGAGGTGATCGCCGATGGTCAATGTCGCCGACTTGATCTGGTTTGTTTGGCCGGGTGCCGGGGTGCGAAGGCGAATGCGCTGGCCTGCGGACACATTGCGCATTTGGGCGCCATATGCGTCGCCATCGATGCTGGCTTCGGCATTGGCGATGGTCAAGGGCAACGTGCCGCCAAAGCCTTTCAGCGTGAGTTCGATCGATTCGACGGTCGCGGCCGGCACCGCATTCAGCACCGGCGGGAACACCAACGGAACCGGCTGGCGGATCTGGTGGTCGATCGGAAAGTTCGAGTTGTAACGGATGAAGCCAATCACGGCCGCGACAGGGTAGTTGGTGTCATCGCCTTCGGCAGCACAGGTTTCGGCAAAATCGGCGGCAAGGCGCAACAATTGCCCGGAAATGCTGCGCTCGATCTCGTGGATCCTAAACACCACCCGGCGGGTCACATAACTGCCTGGGTAATTTGAATAACCCAAGCACCGCGGTGTTGTCGAGTAATCTGTCGCGAGCTGGAACCCCGGCTGATCGGTGCTTGCTGACGCTGACGTCGTGACGTAGGTGCCCGTACCCAGCGTGGTGCCTAGTTTGGGAATGAAATAGACAAACCAATTTTGCGAATAACCCTGCTGTCCCGATGACGGACTCGGTCGCTTTAGTTCCATCACCGCGCTACCGAGACTGCCAGCATTGGCGGCAGGTTGAACCGTTCCCAAGGTGGCCGGGGAAAGCACGGTTTGGGTGACGGCTCCGGTTTGGCGGTTTTGCTCGTACAGGACCGCCAGCGGCGCGGCATCGTGCGGTTGCGGGAACGCATCCGCCCGCGTGCCGACCAGGAAGCTTGCGCTGCCGCTGCCGGCCGTAAGCGTGGCGCTTGCAGTCCTGTCTGGCAGCGCGGGCGCGTTGACGCGGATGCGGATCCGCTGCCCCAATTCAATGGTTCCCGGGCTTGCGGTGAACGGGCCATCGTCGATCGAATACTCACCGCCTGCGATGGAAACCGGAACTGCCACGTTGATGCCACCGATGGTCACCGATGCGGATATGACGGTCGTGCCGGGTTCGGCGCCGATGACCGCTGGAAACTCCAGCGGCGCCGGCAGGGTCCGCGTGTGCTCGATCGGCAAGGTGGAATTGAAACGGATGAAGTGGTAGGCAACGGCGTTGCTGTCGCCGGAGAAGCAGGTGTAGACGATGTCGGCCGCCAGCCTGGTCACCGCGTCGGCCGCGGAGTACTCGATCTCGCGAATGATGAGCCGGCTTTTCACGAAACTGTAGCTACTGCAACCGGGGCCGTTGCTAAGCGACACATAGGGCATGCCCGGCGGCAACGTGCCGGACGAGCCGGTCACGGTCCAGTCTCCCGGCGTCACGTAACCGTCGTTCGGCATTGAGAACATGACGGTTCGTGCCGGGTAGGCAACGTAGGGATCGAAGGGCGTTGCCGAAACGAAAAAGGAGCGGGTGGGTCCGTTCCGGGACAAGGTGACCAAGTGCAACGAGGCACCGGAGAAATTCGCAATCGCCGGTGCCGCCGCAGGATCCGCGGGAATGACCACGGAAAAGATGATGTTTCTATCCGGCGCCTGTGGCGCTGGCCCGGGCGCGGTGCCGACACGAAACGGATACTCGACGCCGCCCATTCGCAGCATGGCTGTGGTCAAGGTGTTGACGGTGGCTGCGCTGGTTGTGCGCACCTTCACCTGTTGCCCGGCGTTGATGGTCCCGTCGGCAGAGGTATACGTGCCGGCATCGATCGCGTATTCGCCATTGCTGATCGAGATTGGGACCGCCTCGGTGATGCCCTGCGCGGACCCGGTCGCCGAGACATAGGCTGTCGAGACGGCTGCATCCTTGATGCCGGGGAAGGCGAACGGGATCGGCGCACGCCGCGCGTAGTCGATGGGAATCGTCGAATTGACGCGGATAAATGCGTAGCGCCTGGACGGGCCATAGGACGCCACGCCGCATTCCTGGACCACATCCATGGCCAGCGTGGTCGGTGTGTTGTCGGCCGCATAGGCAACCTCGTGGATGACGACGCGCTGCCTGGGCGGGGTGTATTGGCAATACGTGCCGCTGCCAGAGTTGGTCATCGCCAGGTAGGGACTGCCGTACAGATAGGAAGCGGGCAGGTTCTCATAGGTACCCACAGCGGGCATGCTGGACCCGGTAAACAAGCTGAGCGACCAGGAATAGTAGTCGTTGGATGCGTTCTCGTCGGCGCCGATCACGCTGATTCCGGGGATCGAGTTGTTCGTCGCCTTCGATAGCACGATGCGCTTGAGCGTCCCCGGACTCAGGACCTCGGTCGAGGCGGTGCCGTTGTACTGGGGCTGTGAATAGAGCACCACCAGCGGCTCGCCGGCCGGCTGCGGCTGGATTCCGGTGCGGGTGGTGACCACGAACGGGGTCTGGTATCCGCCGACGTCCAGCGTCGCGGAGGCGCGCCGGTTTTCCGCCCCGGGCGCGGTGAGGCGAACGCGCACCGATGCGCCGCTGGAAACAGTGCCGGCAACGCTTGTGAACGCCGCACCGTCGATCGAGTATTCGCCACCGGTCACCGAAATCGGTGCGGCCACATCGAGCGCGGAAACCGACGCGCTGTTGGACGCGATGGTCGTGCCCGGTTCCACGCCGGTCTGGGGCTGAAACACCATGGCATCGGGGGTGCGCCGCACCGTATCGATCGACACCAACGAGTTGTAGCGCAATTGCCCTTGCAACACCGCCGCGCTGTTGCCGCAGCGCTGCACGAAATCGACGGCGAGCGACGTGACGGTGTTGTTCGGGCCGCGCGCGATGTCGAGGATGCGAAAGGTGCCGCTGCTCAACTGGCAGGACCACGACAGGGACACCGATAGGTACGGCGCCACGGGGGAGCCGCCCGAATTGTTGGGCGGTGCCACGTAGGAGCCAACGGTCAGCGGCAGATTGTTGGGCAGTTGAAACGTCAGTACGCCGTAATTGGGCCCGTTGAAATTGACCTGCACCTGCGACGCACTCTGGGCGGAACTGGAAAACGAGTAGGTTGGTGCGGCATAAGTGCGCGTCTGGCCGCCGCCGATCAAATCGCCGGTCTGGCTGCGAAAGTACAACAGCGTTTGGGCGTTTGACTGAAACGCCGTGAACAGGCAGGCGATGCCGAAGGCGATGAGGAATAACGGTTTGCGGTCAGATTTCATTTCTTGATTCTTGTAAGAATACTTTTCACCGCCATTTTACTATTGCGGGCTCGCAAAGCGGCAAGTCGATGGCGTGGCCATTGACCGCTGCCTGTTGCGGACTCTCACGCGTATGGTTCCGGAAAAGTCGTTGACTGCCGTGGCTTTTTTCATTTTTCTTGCTGGGACGACGTTGCCGCGCGTATCCAGGTTCCGGCAATTGCAACAAAGCGTATCGATCGGCGTTCGCCATCGATGCCGCAGAATCCGCAATCCGTCGCCCGAGCGTCGTAACGGAGTCGGACAGCGGTTACGCTGGCTTCCTGCAATCGTTCATCGGGAATCGCCATGAAATTCATGCAAAGCCTGGCCGTCACGCTGCTGTGCCTCGCGGCCCACGCGGCGTTCGCGCAGGCCGCCACCGAAGCCGAGCGGCAGCGCGAGGACATCGCCCAGTTCCGCCGCGAGTTCTTCGACATCGATCGCTCCTACTCACATGCGGCGCGGCGCGAGGGCGAACAGCGCCTTGCGGAATTGGAAAAGACCGTGGGTACGGTCGAACCGGTGGCCTTCGGTCTGGCGCTGGCACGCATCGCCGCGCTGGCCGACAACGGCCACACCTTGAGCTTTGCCGCGCCCCGCTCGCGCCGCCTCGAGCGGGCCGACGTGCGCCTCACCCCGTTCGGCGACCAGTTCTATGTCCTGCGCGTCAAAGCGGAAAACGCCGACCTGCTCGGCGCGCGCTTGACCTCGATCGACGGCGTACCGATGGACGCGCTGCGCAAGTTGTACCGGTCGCTGTCCGGCGGCACCGATGCCTGGCGCGACCGCAGCGCGGCATACTTCCTGGAAAGTCCGCCGCAGTTGCGCGCGCTGGGCGTCGGCAAAGGCCCGGCCGCGCCGGTCTACGCCTTCACGACGCTCGATGGCAAGGCCGTCGAGAGGTCCTTCACGGTTTCGCCTGCCGGCGCCGATCGCGTCGGCGGCAACGCCACGCGCTGGATGTTTCCGGTTTTGGCGCCGCTGGAGGACCGCGCGTGGAAAACCCTGCTCGACGCGGAGCGCGCGCCGTGGTCCCTGCAGGAGCCGGTCAAGCGCCTGCGCGTCAAGCACGACGCGGCCCTCAACGCCGTGATCCTCGACATGCGCCAATCGAACAATAGCGCCGAGGAAAAGCTCAAGGACTACTTCGCGGCGGCCGAAACGCTGTTCGAGCAGGTCAAGCCGGCGCACCTGGTGCTGGACCTGCGATTGAACGGCGGCGGCGACCTCACCACCACGCGCGACTTCGCCGAACGCCTGCCCATGCTTGTCCAGGGCCGCATCTTCGCGCTGACCAGCCCGTGGACCTTCTCGGCTGCCATCTCGACGCTGGGTTACCTCAAGCAGACGGGACGTGAGCGCGTGACTATCGTCGGCGAACCCGTGGGCGATCGGCTCGAGTTCTTCGCCGAGGGCAGGCCCGTGACGCTGAAACACTCGCAGGAAGGCTTCCTGTTCGCCCGCGAGCGCCACGACTACCGCAACGGCTGCGCGAAATTCGACGACTGCCACCGCCAGGTGGTGGTGCGCCCGATCGCGGTGCCTTCGCTCGATCCGGACATCGCCGCGCCGTGGACCATCGATGATTACCGTGCCGGTCGTGACCCGGCGATGGAGGCCGTGGCGCGCGTGCTTGCCGGGACGAAATAGCCGCGCCAGCGCGAGTCACGCTCCGAGCAGGTCGGGCAGCACACCGGCCGCGTTGCCGCGCAGGGAATGCGCTGCCGAGGGCGTCAGCGGCGTTGTATCCGGGTTGACCTCAATCACGCAGGCGCCCGATTGCAGGGCAAGGAACGGCAGCGACGCGGCCGGCTCGACCAGCGTCGAGGTGCCGATCGACAGGAACACATCGGCACCTCGCGCGGCGGCAGCGGCTGCGCGCAGCGCCGCCTCCGGCAGCGCCTCGCCGAACCACACCACGTCCGGGCGCAACAGCGAGCCGCATTGCGCGCAGCGCGGCGGCACGTCGTGGTTATCCCAACTCGCGGCCGCATGGTGGTGGTCGAAACACTTGACGCGGCGGATGTTGCCGTGCAG
>DASUDU010000049.1:0-2348 GCA_036275435.1 Usitatibacteraceae bacterium
AGTCCCGTCAGGTACGACACCGTGCGCTCGAAACCGAGTCCGAATCCGGCATGCGGCACCGTGCCGTAGCGCCGCAGGTCGCGATACCAGCCGTAGTGCGCCGGGTCGAGGCCGCACTCGGCCATGCGCCGGTCGAGCACGCCCAGGCGCTCCTCGCGCTGGCTGCCGCCGATGATTTCGCCGATGCCCGGCGCCAGCACGTCCATCGCCGCGACGGTCTTTTCGTCGTCATTGAGGCGCATGTAGAACGCCTTGATTTCCTTCGGGTAATTCATCAGCACCAGCGGTCCCTTGACGTGCTTTTCCGCGAGGTAGCGCTCATGCTCGGATTGCAGGTCGGTGCCCCATTTGACCGGGTACTCGAATTTTTCCTTCGAGGATTCGAGGATGCGGATCGCCTCGGCGTAGTCCATGCGCGTGAAGGCGCTGTTGACGATGTTTTCCAGCTTGGCGATCAGGCCCTTCTCGATGCGCTCCTCGAAGAACGCCATGTCGTCGCCGCGCTCGTTGAGCACCGTGGTGATGATGGCCTTCAACATGCCCTCGGCCAGCGTGGCGTCGTCGGACAGATCCGCAAAGGCAATTTCCGGCTCGATCATCCAGAACTCGGCGAGGTGGCGCGAGGTATTGGAATTCTCGGCGCGGAAGGTCGGGCCGAAGGTATAGACCTTCGACAAGGCCATGCAATAGGTTTCGACGTTGAGCTGGCCGGACACGGTGAGAAACGCCTCGCGCCCGAAAAAGTCCTGCGTGAAATCGACCTTGCCGGATTCCGTGCGCGGCAGGTTCATCAGGTCCAGGGTGGAAACGCGGAACAGTTCGCCCGCGCCTTCGGCGTCGGAGGCGGTGATGATCGGCGTGTTGATCCACAGATACCCGTTGTCGTGCATGAAGCGGTGGATGGCCGAGGCGATGGTGTGGCGCACGCGCGTGGCCGCGCCGATGACGTTGGTGCGCGGCCGCAGGTGCGCGACCTCGCGCAGGAACTCCATCGTGTGCGGCTTGGGCGTGATCGGGTAGGTATCCGGATCGTCGACCCAGCCAACCACCTTGATCGCGGTGGCCTGCATTTCGAACGGCTGGCCCTTGGCCGGCGAGGGAACGATCATGCCGGTGGCCTCGACCGCGCATCCTGCGGTGAGGTGCTGCACTTCCGTGGCGTAGTTGGGCAGCGTGTTGGGCGCCACCACCTGCACGGGATGGAAACAGGAGCCGTCCGACACGGCCACGAAGGAAATGCCGGCCTTGGAATCGCGCCGGGTCTTGACCCAGCCCTTGACGGTGACCGGCGCATCGGCCGGCGCAGCGCCGGCCAGGACCTGGGAACAACTGAAGGACTTCATCGCAATACCTCGGGAACGAAGCGCGCATTTTAGCCTGTTTCGCCCATAGCACCGCATCGTAAAACGCCAGAACTGGCGCGGTGTTCCGGGCATTTTAGGCTGGAAACGCTTGACTGGCGCGGGGTTTTGCGGGCTTGTGTTGCCGATGGCGTATCATCGGGCCGTGCGCCATTTGCTCAAAACCACAGTACTGGCTTTCGCCGCCTGCGCGACCGTTGCTGCCGTCGCGCAATCGCTCGACACCGACGTGCCGTTCGTCACCACGCCGCCGGCGGTGACGCGGGCGATGCTCGAACTGGCCCGCGTCGGCCCGGACGACTACCTGATCGACCTGGGATCGGGGGACGGGCGCATCGTCATCCTCGCCGCGAGGCAGCATGGCGCACGCGGGCTGGGCGTGGAAATCGATCCGCAACTTATCGCGCAAAGCCGCGCCAACGCCGAGGCCGCGGGGGTGGCCGCGCGCGTCGAATTCCGCGACGAGGACTTGTTCAAGACCGACCTTTCGCGCGCGAGCGTGATCACCATGTACCTGCTCCCCGACGTCAACCTGCTGCTGCGCCCGAAGCTTTTGGACCTGAAACCGGGCACGCGCATCGTCTCGCACGACTGGGACATGGGCGACTGGCAACCCGATGCACCGCTCACGGTGCCGGCCCCGGAAAAGACCCTGGGGCTGGAGCGCACCAGCCGCGTCATGCTGTGGACCGTGCCGGCACGGGTGGATGGCATCTGGTGCTCGCGCGCGCACCCGAGGCAGGCGCTGACACTCAAGCAGCACTACCAACGCGTAGAGGGGCAACTGGCCGCCGCCATTCCGCGCCGCTATTCGGCAACGCTCGATGGCGCGATGCTCACTTTCGGCGACGGCGGCACGGCGCGCCTGGTCGGCCAAAAGTTGGTCGTCGATGCGCCGGCAGCGCTGGCCGGGCGCTGGACGCGCAGCGACCACGCCTGCGGCGCACGCAAGGGGATCAAACGGGGCGCGGCTACAATGCCGCATGT
>DASUDU010000050.1:0-2980 GCA_036275435.1 Usitatibacteraceae bacterium
CCCCTCGGCATAGTCTGCGGTGGCGGCATGTGCGGAAAGATCGGTTTCGGCCTTCTTGCGGTACTCGACCTGCATCCCGCGCGGCAGCCAGCGCATCGACTTCGGCAGGCTCGCCTCCATCATCGTGCCCGCGGCGATTTCCGCGAGGTTGCAGCAGGCGATGGCGTGCACGGTGCCGATGTGGTTTTCCACCGCACGGCGCTTCTTCATGCTCACGACCGCGCGACCCGGTTCGAGGACTTCGAAGCGTGGGCGGATGGTCGCGAAATACGGCGCCTTGGCGCAAACGGCCCGCGAGAACAGCCACTTCCCCAGCGGCCGGGGCTCCATGCGCCGCCACAGCGAAAGCAGGTTCACGCGATGCTGCTCCAGCCGGCATCGGGCTTGAAGCGCGCGCCGTGTTTTTCTTCCAGCGCCTTCAGTTCGGCCAGCAACTTGTCCTTGCCAAAACTGCGCAAGTGATGGATCGGCCCACCGCGCTGTGGCGCGAAGCCGGTGCCGAAGATCACACCCGCATCGCACAGGTCGGCATCGGCGACGATGCCCTCGCGCACGCAGGCCACCGCCTCGTTCACGGCGGGCAGCGTCATGCGCATCCATAACGGCTGCATGTCGGCCGGCAGGCTCACGCCGGCCTTTTGTGCCCGCCCGTCCACCCACTTGTAGAAGCCCTCGCCGGTCTTCTTGCCGAGTTTTTTCGCATCGACCAGCTGCTGGATTTTCTTCGGCTGCGGCCACTCGGGGCGGGCCAGTTCCCTGCCCACCGCCACGCCCACGTCCAGTCCAACGGTGTCGGCCAGCTCGATCGGCCCCATCGGCATGCCGAAGGCCTTGGCCGCGGCATCGATCACCTCCGGCGGCGTGCCTTCCTCGAGCATGAGCTGCGCCTCGCCCATGTAGGGCGTGAGAATGCGATTGACCAGGAAGCCCGGAGCGGATTTCACCGGCAGCGGCAGCTTGTCGATGCGCTTCACAAACCCTTGCGAAATCAGCATGACCTCCTCGGAGGTCTGCGGCCCGCGCACGATTTCGACCAGCATCATCATCGCCACGGGGTTGAAGAAGTGGATGCCGACCAGCCGCTCCGGGCGCGCCAGGCCTTGCGCCAGTTCCTGCAGCGGAATCGAGGACGTGTTGGTGGCAAGGATCGCGGTCGGCTTCAGGCGCGGCTCGATGTTCGCGTAGAGCTTGCGCTTGATTTCCGCGTTCTCGACGATGGCCTCGATCACCAGGTCGCACTGCCCGACACCATCGCCTTTGACATCGGGGATCAGGCGGTCCATCGCCGCCTGGATCTTGTGCGGCTCCTTGAGTTTCTTCTTGTACAGTTCGGCGGCGCGCTTGATGGCCGGGGCGATGCGCGCGTGATCCAGATCCTGCAAGGTCACGCGCAGCCCGCGCAAGGCGCACCACGCCGCGATGTCCCCGCCCATCACCCCGGCCCCGACCACATGCACGTGCTCGATCCTCGTCTGCGAGTTGCCCAGCGCCTTCATGCGGTCCTGCAGCTTGAAGATGCGGATCAGGTTGGCCGTCGTCGGATGCTTGGCGAGGCTCTGCACCGAGTACTTGTGCGCGGGCGGCATATTGCGCGGATCGCCGCCATGGTTGAGCCACAGGTCGATGATCGCGTACGGCGCGGGGTAATGCTCCTCGCGCGCCTTTTTTGCCACCTGCTTTCTGGACATCGAGGCGACGATGCCGCGCACCACCGGCCAGTTGGAGATCGCATCCTTGAACGCGGGCCGGTGCGGCGGCGGCGGATTGAGCAGCAATTGGCGCGCGGCAGCCTGAAAATGGCGGCGCGGTGTCACCACGTCGACCAGGCCCATGCGCTTGGCGGTTTTGGCGTTCACCCCGCGGCCGGTGAGCATCAAGCCCAGCGCCTGCGTTGCGCCGATCAGCTCGGGCATGCGCTTGGCTCCGCCCCAGCCCGGCACGATGCCCAGCATCACCTCGGGCAGCGCCATGCGCGTCTTGTCGCCGTCGTCGGCAATGCGGTATTTGCATGCCAGCGGCAATTCGGTTCCGCCACCCATGGCAAAACCGTGGATCAGCGCGACAGTCGGAAACGGCAGCGCGGCGATTTCATCGAACACCTCATTGCCCAGCACGGTAAACGCGTACGCCTCGTCGTGCGACTTGAAGGAGGTAAATTCGTCGATGTCGGCGCCCGCGGCAAAGCCGTTGTCCTTGGCCGAGAGGATCGCCAGCCCCCTGGGGTTCTTTGCCTTCAGTTCCCTGGCGATGGCGGACAGTTCGTGCAGCACCTCGGAGGAAAAGGTGTTGGTCGAGGCATTCGCGCGGTCGAAGGTGAGCCAAGCGAGGTGGTCGGCGTCGATATCGAGGCGCCAATGTTTCCATTGCGTCATGGTGGAGTCCCGCTGTAATTGATGGAGTGAATGGGCAAAACCCTAGGACTGGCGCGGTGTTTGGCAGGGCATCGCCCGAAACGCCGCGCCCGTATTGGGGTTTTTTTCTGTGTCTCGCTGGAGAGCTCGGATTTGCCGTTTTGCTTTTTCGACTCAGGCGCGCTCCAGCAACATGGCACCGCCCTGCCCGCCGCCGATGCACAGCGAAGCGGCAGCGCGCTGGCCGCCGGTGCGCTGCAGCGTCTTCAGCGCATGCAGCACCACCCGTGCACCGGACGCACCGATCGGATGCCCGATCGCGATCGCGCCGCCGTCCACGTTGAATCGCGCACGATCCATCTTGCCGAACGCAGCGCCGAGCCCGAGCTTTTCCCTGCAGTAAGCGTCCGACTCCCACGCGGTGAGGCAACCGAGCGCCTGCCCGGCAAAGGCTTCGTTGATTTCCAGGCAATCGAGGTCATCCAAGCCCAGGCCATGACGCTGCAGCATCGGCGTGATGGCGTGCACCGGCCCCAGGCCCATCTCGGCCGGGTCCAGCGCCCCCCACTGCGAATCGACGATCGCGCCCAGCGGCTTTACGCCCAGCTTGCCGACCATTTCCTCGCTGG
>DASUDU010000051.1:0-7425 GCA_036275435.1 Usitatibacteraceae bacterium
TCCAGCTCGCGACCCTGCTTTTCGAGCCGGTCCAGCTCCGCACGACGCGCCGCGAATTCCTTGTCGAGCTTGGCCTGCGAACGCTTGGCCGGCCCGGACTCGCGCAGGATGCGCTCCTGGTTGACGAAACCGATCTTCGCGTCCGCAGCCTGGGCAGCCAGCGATGCCATCAGGCATCCGCTGACCAGTACTCCAATTGCAACGATTCGCATGTTCATTTCCTTCACCTACACGTCGCGCCGGACCGTCAGAACGCCCTGCCCAGCAGGAACTGGAAGCGCTCGACCTTGTCATCCGTCTTTTGCTTGATCGGCTTGGCCAGGCTGAACTTGAGCGGGCCGACCGGGGAAAACCAGCTTACCGCAATCCCGACCGAACTGCGCAAATCCTTGAATTTCATGTCTTCGTACGCGGCCCAGACATTTCCCGCATCGACGAAGGCAGACAGGCGAACCGCTTTTTCGGTCTTGACGCCGGGCATCGGAAACAGCAGTTCCAGGTTGCCGACAAAGCGCCGGTTTCCACCCAGGTAATCCCCGTTGGGGTCGCGCGGACCCAGGGTGCTTTGCTGGAACCCGCGCACCGAATCGACGCCGCCGGCATAGAAATTCTTGAAGAACGGCAGCGACTTGCCGCCGTATCCGTCCGCGTAGCCGAACTCCACCTTGGCGCCAAGCACGATGGGGCCCCAGACCGGGCGCAGCCACTGTCCAGTCGTCTGCACCCGGAAAAATTTCACGTCGCCCCCCGGCAGACCGGCCTCGCCGCTCAACTCCAGCAGATAACCGCGCGTCGGGAAGTAGATGCTGTCGCGGGTGTCGCGCGCATAGCCAAGCACGCCGCGAATGGTCTCGCTGCGCGTGCCAAACGTGTTGACGTAATCGACGTAACGGGCGGGGCTGAACGGGTCCAGGGTCAGGTCGTTGCGCTCCCAGCCGAAACCGAAGTTGACGGTATCGTATTCGGTGACGGGTACGCCGAAGCGCATGCCGGCACCGGTGGAAGTCGATCGGTATTCGCCGGTGGCCAGCGACGAGGTATTGAGGTCGCGCCGGTACAGGTCGAAGCCGCGTGCAATGCCGTCCACCGTCCAGTACGGATTCAGGTAGGACACCTCGTAGGCCTTGCTGATGCTGCCCGAATTGATGCGGAAGGACAGCTGGTTGCCACTGCCGAAAATGTTGGCCTGCGCCACCGAGGCCGAGACCGTGAGCTTTTCCGCGCTGGAATAGCCGACGCCGAACTGCAGGCTGCCGGTATTGCGCTCCTTGACCGTCACGGTCAGGTCAACCTGGTCCTGGGTGCCGGGCACGGCCGGCGACTCGACATTGATTTCCTCGAAAAACCCGGTGCGCTCGAGGCGTTCCTTGGAGCGGTTGATGCGATCGATCGAATACCAGGAACTCTCCAGCTGGCGCAATTCCCGCCGCACCACCTCGTCGCGGGTGCGGGAGTTTCCCTGAATGTTGATGCGCCGCACATAGACGCGCTTGCCCGGATCGACGAAAAACGTGAACGCTGCAGTCTTGCCGGCTGCGTCGCGATCCGGAACCGGGTTGATGTTGGCAAACGAAAATCCGTCGTTGGCCAGTCGGTCGGAGATCGCCTTGACCGAGTCGACGACCTTCTGGCGGGAAAAGGTCTCGCCGGGCTTGAACAGCAACAGCGAGCGCATTTCTTCCTCGGGGATCTTCAGTTCGCCGGAAAACTTCACGTCGCCCATGCGGAACACCTGCCCTTCGCTGATGGCGATGGTGATGTAGATGCGCGACTTGTCGGGCGTGATCGAAACCTGGGTCGACTCGATGTTGAAGTCGAGGTAGCCGCGGTTGAGGTAATAGGACCGCAGCTTTTCCAGGTCGCCGGACAGCTTCTGCTTCGAGTATTGGTCCTCCTTGGTGAACCAAGAGAACCAGCCGCCGGTGGTCAGCTCGAATTCCTTGAGCAGGGTGCTTTCCGAAAACGCGCTCGCGCCGATGATGTTGATGTCGACGATCTTCGAGACCTCGCCTTCGTCGATGGTAAACGTCAGCGACACACGATTGCGCTCGAGCGGCGTTACCGTGGTGGTCACCTTCGACGAATAGAAGCCGCGGCTGGTGTATTGCCGCTTGATTTCCTTTTCCGCGCGATCGAGGACCGAGCGGTCGAAGATCTTCGACTCCGAAATCCCGACCTGCTTCAGGCCGTCCTTGAGATTTTCCTTGGTAAATTCCTTCGCGCCGTTGATCTCGATCTGGGCGATCGCCGGGCGCTCGACCACGAACACGACAAGGACATCGTTCTCCGCCTCGAGTTTCACATCCGAATAAAAGCCGGTGGCATACAGCGCCTTGAGCGCCGCGGCCGCCTTGTCGTCGTTCATCTCCTCGCCAACCTTCACCGGCAGGTAGCTGAACACCGTTCCCGCTTCGGTCCGTTGCACGCCCTCGACGCGGATGTCGCGGATGACGAACGGCTGGATCGCCAGGGCGGCTGCGGAAAACAGCGTCGCCATCAGGGACAGCAGCAGTCGGGAAATACTCGAATGGCGGCGGGCGCGCGGGTACAGGCGTGGTGGCATCAGGTCGCTAGCCGGTCAGAAGGCGGTGAATATCGTTGTAAAAGGCGAATGCCGTGAGTCCCAGGAGCAGGGCCAAGCCGGCTTGCTGGCCAAGCTGCATGAACCTTTCCGATACCGGGCTTCCCTTGAGAATTTCGACGATATGATACATCAACTGCCCTCCGTCCAAGACGGGGATTGGCAGCAGGTTGAGCACGCCGAGACTGATGCTGATCAGCGCGAGGAAGTTCACATAGGGCATCCAGCCCATCAGCGCGGTCTGCCCCGCATAGTCGGCAATCGTCACCGGGCCGGAAAGGTTTTTCCAAGACACGTCACCGGTGAGCATGCGGCCCATCATCTTCAGGCTGAACACCGACATGTCCCACACCTTGGCCCAGGCCTTGGGGATCGCCTCGAGCGGCCCGGCGCGCACCACGGTCCGGGTCTTTTCGACGCCGGAGCGGTCGACCCTGGGGCGCACGCCGATTCGGCCCGTTGCGCTGCCGTGTTCCTCGACACGCTGCGGCGTGACGTCGATGAACCGGGTTTCCCCGCCGCGCAGCAGTTCGAACTGCAATACCTGTCCTGCGCTGATGCTGACCTTCGCCACCAGCTGGTCGAATCGTTCGAGTGGAACACCATCGACCGCGACCAGACGGTCGCCGACCTGCAAGCCGGCGCGCGCGGCCGCTCCGCCGGGCGCAACTTCATCCAGGACCAGCGTGGCCCGGCCGCGGTAGGGACCGAGTCCGACCTTACCGAGGAAATCGCGGTCCAGGTCGTCGCGGGTGACGCCGGACAAATCAAGTTCGCGATGGAAACGGCGCCCCGCGTCGTCTTCGACGGCGATGCCGACCCGGCCCCGATCGACCGCCTGCTCCAACAACGCCATCCGCGCATCACCCCAAGTCTCGACCGCACGATCGCCGACCGCGGTAATGCGCTCGAATTCGCGAAATCCGGCGACCTCGGCCGCACTGCCGGGCAGCGGCGATGCCAGGATCGGCTTCACACCCGGCAGGCCGGCAATCAACAGCACCCAGTAGAACAGCGCGGCGAGCAGGAAATTTGCCGCCGGCCCGGCCAGGACAATGAACGAACGTTGCCAGACGGACTTGTTGTTGAAGGCGCGCAGGCGATCAGCCGGCGCAACGGACTCGTCGCGCTCGTCCGCCATCTTCACGTAGCCGCCAAGCGGCAGCGCGGCAACAACCCATTCGGTCTGGTCCGCACCGCGACGGACCAGGAGCAGCGGGCGGCCGAAGCCGATGGAGAAGCGCAGGATCTTGACGTCGCACCAGCGCGCCGCCCAGTAATGACCCAATTCATGGATCGTCACCAGCACGCCGATGGCGAGCAGGAAGGCGAGGATCGTGGCCATGACGGTCATGGGCGTTGGAGCGCGGATTTACCGCCGCGTTCCCCGACTTTGATCAAGGCCAGCTCTCGGGCGAAGCGGTCCGCCACCATCACCGCGTCGAGCGTGTCGGCGGCGGAAGGTTCCGCCGCCTCCAGCACTGCGCCGATCACCCGCGCGATGTCGGTGAAGGCCAGTTCGCCGGCAAGGAACGCCGCCACGGCGACTTCATTCGCGGCATTGAGCACGGCCGGCGCAGTGCCGCCGCGGCACAGCGCCGCGTAGGCCAGGCCCACGCACGGGAACCGCTCGCAGTCTAGCGCCTCAAATTCGAGTTTTCCGGCGCGCGCGAGGTCAAGCGCACCCACCCCCGCGGCGATGCGCTCCGGATAGCCCAGGCCGAAGGCGATCGGCGTGCGCATGTCCGGGTTGCCCATTTGCGCGATCACCGAGCCGTCGATGTATTCGACCATCGAATGCACGATGCTCTGCGGATGAATGAGGATGTCGATCTGGTCCGGCGCGGCATCAAACAGCCAGTGCGCCTCGATGACTTCGAGCCCCTTGTTCATCATCGTTGCCGAATCCACCGAAATCTTCCGGCCCATCACCCAGTTCGGGTGCGCGCAGGCCTGCTCGGGCGTAACGCTGGCAAGCGTGTCGAGCGCACGCGTGCGGAACGGGCCCCCGGAGGCGGTGAGGATTACCTTGCGCACGCCGCTTCGCGCCAGGTCGTGTCCGGGCGGGCGCGGCATCGACTGGAAGATCGCATTGTGTTCGCTGTCGATCGGCAGCAGCGTTGCGCCGCCCTCGTGTACCGCGTCCATGAACAGGCGCCCAGCCATGACCAGCGCCTCCTTGTTGGCCAGCAGCACGGTCTTGCCGGCACGCGCGGCGGCCAGCGATGAGGCGAGGCCCGCGGCACCGACGATCGCCGCCATCACCACCTGGCAATCGGCATGCGCGGCAATTTGCGAGAGCGCGTCGCGGCCCTCGAGCACCTCGGTTGCGCAACCGGCCGCGGCCAGCCGCTCACGCAGGGCCGCGGCATGCGCCGGCGCGATCACGGCAAACCGCGGGCGATGCAGCACGCATTGCGCGGCCAGTTCGTCAACCCGCGTATGCGCGCTGAGGGCAAAGGCGCGGAAGCGATCCGGGTGGCGCGCGATGACATCCAGCGTATTGACGCCGATCGATCCGGTCGAACCCAGCACCGTCACATTGCGCATCACGACCTCAGGAGCAACAGGAAACCGGCCGCCAGCGGCAGTGTCGGCATCAGCGCATCGATCCGGTCCAGCACGCCCCCGTGACCGGGCAGCAACTGGCTCGAGTCCTTGACACCGGCGCAACGCTTGATCCACGACTCGAACAGGTCGCCGACAACCGACCAGGCGGCCAACAGCACAAACAGCACGAAGGCCATCAGTCCCGGGGCCAAGTAGGCGCTGATTGCGACGCGCTCGACTTCCGGGGCATGCAACACCAGCCAATGCCAAACGCCGTAGTAGAGCATGACACCGAGCAGGCCGCCGACAACACCCTCGACCGTCTTGCCGGGGCTCACCGCGGGGGCGAGCTTATTCCGGCCGAATCGCTTGCCGGCGAAGTAGGCGGCAATATCGGCAACCCAGACGATCAGCGCCAGGCTCAGCAGCACCCAGGCGCTTGCTGCGCGCAGGACCAGCAACGCTGCAAACAGCGGCACGATCACCACGAGACCGGCGGCCGCCGTCGCCGCAGGGTGCCTTGGCCGCAGGGTCTTGCCCAGCCAAAACGGCACGAGCAGCATCCAGAATGCCGCGCAAACCGCGAGCAGGAACGCGAGCAGCGCAGCGAATTGCTTGACTGCATTTCGTTCACCGGTCTGCAGGATCGCCAGGCCCAGCATCGCCGCCACCAGCACCGCGACAAAGGCCCACAGCGCTTGCTGCGGCAAGCCCGCCAGGCGCCCCCACTCCCACGAGGCGACACCCAGCAGCACGAGGCAGAATGCCGCCCATCCCCAAGGTGGCGCGAAGAACAGCGAGCCCAACACCAGGGGCAACAGAACCAGCGCCGTGACAATACGGGTCTTCAGCACGGCGTTGTCCGCAGCGTCAGGCCGCGTCGGCCTTGGTGACGATCGCCTCCGCAAGCTGCTCGCTGGTGCGGCCGAAGCGGCGCTCGCGTGAACGGTACGATTCAAACGCCTTGAGAATGCTGTCGCGTCCGAAGTCGGGCCAAAGTTCGGAGGTGAAATACAACTCCGTGTAGGCCAGTTGCCAGAGCAGGAAATTGCTGATGCGCTGCTCGCCGCCGGTGCGGATGAACAGGTCCGGCTCGGGCGCGTAGGCCATCGACAGGCGCGGGGCGAGGTCGGCTTCGGTGATGGCGTAGGACGAATCGGATTCGTCAAAGTCCAATACCGGTGCGCCGTTTCTGGCATTTTCGGCCTGCAAGGCACGCCAGGCGCGGAGTTTTTCGATGCGTGCGCGGTTGGCCGCCTGCAGGATGTCCCAGCGCCCTCCGTAGTTGGCCGCAACGGTAAGGTTGAGCTTGCCGTTGTCGCGGGTCAGTTCCTCGGCGTTGGCGATCAACTCCCGTATGCGCGCGTCGAACGGCGCAAGGTCGCCGACGACGCGAAAGCGGATGCCGTTGTTGTGCAACTTCACGACCTCGTTTTCCAGCGCGCGAATGAACAACTGCATCAGCACCGACACCTCGTCGGCGGGGCGGCGCCAGTTTTCGCTGGAAAAGGCAAACAGGGTCATGTATTCGACGCCGAGGTCGCCGCAGGCCTTGACCGTTTCGCGCACCGACTCGACCCCGCGCTTGTGCCCGGCCACGCGCGGCAAGTAGCGCTGCTTGGCCCAGCGGCCGTTGCCGTCCATGATGATCGCGACATGTCGCGGTACGCCGCCGACAGCGGGGATGGTCTGGGTTGAACTGTCGTGCATCGCGCGCGTGCCGGGAGCGAAGATCCGATGTCACATCGACATCAGGTCTTTTTCCTTCTCGTGGATCAGCTTGTCGACCTCGGCGATGAACTTGTCGGTCAATTTCTGCACGTCGTCCTGCGCCTTTTTCTCGATGTCCTCGGGAATCGCGTGGTCTTTCAGCGCGTCCTTGAGCGTGGTGTTGGCGTCGCGGCGAATGTTGCGCACCGCCACCTTGCAGTGCTCGCCCTCGCCTTTGACGATCTTGGTCAGCTCCTTGCGGCGTTCCTCGGTGAGCAGCGGCATCGGCACGCGAATGGTGTCGCCCGAGGTGCTCGGGTTGAGTCCCAGGTCGGCGTCGCGGATGGCTTTTTCGACGGTGTGCGCGAGCTTCTTCTCGAACGGCTGGACCATGATGGTGCGCGCATCGGCCAGGTTGACGTTGGCCACCTGGCGGATCGGCACCAGCGCGCCGTAGTAATCGACCATCACGTGGTCGAGGATGCCGGCGTGGGCGCGCCCGGTGCGCACCTTGCCCAAATCGTGCTTGAGCGCCTCGAGCGACTTGGCCATCTTGGTTTCGCACTGCTTTTTGAGGTCAGCGA
>DASUDU010000052.1:0-3635 GCA_036275435.1 Usitatibacteraceae bacterium
GCGGGGAAATCTCCCGACATGCCCATCGACAGCGTGTCGACAGCCATGCCCTCGGCGCGCAGCAGGTCGAACTGCTCGCGCAGGCGCCGGAACTGGCGCCGCTGCTCGGCCTCATCACCGGTCTGTTCGATCAGGGTCATCAGGCCGCGCAACTTGAGGTTGGGCAGGCGGGCGACCGCTTGCGCCAGCGGGCGCACCTGCGACGGAGTCACGCCGTGCTTGCCCGGCTCGCCGCTGACATTGACCTCGATGCATACATTCAGCGGCGGTCCGCTGCGCCGGCGCGACAATGCCTCGGCGATCTTTTCGCGGTCCACGCCATGCGCCCAGTCGAAACCGGCGGCCACGTCGCCGGCCTTGTTGCTCTGGATGGGCCCGAGGAAGTGCCAGACCAGGCCCTCGCGACGCAGTCCGGCCAGCGCCTCGAGCTTCGGCAGGGCCTCCTGCACATAGTTTTCGCCGAAGTCACGCTGCCCGGCATGGAAGGCAGCTCGGATTTCGTCGACCGAGCGCGCCTTCGACACGGCGACAAGATTCACCTCGCGCGAAACGGCCGATCCCGCGATCGCGGCGCGGATCGCAGACTTCACGTGTTGCAAGTTCGCTTCGATTGGGGACATAATCGGCCAGCCATTTTCGGTCTGCTGAACATCCGGTTTGACTGCGGTTGGTCAATGCCCGCGGCGCTTCGGGCCACCCCATTTCGGGCCACCCGGGCCCATGCCGGTGAAACGGCTGCGAAGAGAGGAAAAAGTATAAATGGAAATTGCCGAACTTCTAGCCTTTGGTGTGAAGAACAAGGCCTCCGACCTGCACTTGTCGGCCGGCCTGCCGCCGATGATCCGGGTGCACGGCGACGTGCGCCGCATCAACGTGCCGGCGCTGACCCACGATGACGTGCACGGCATGGTGTACGACATCATGAACGACGGGCAGCGCAAGCACTACGAGGAGAACCTCGAGTGCGACTTCTCGTTCGAAATCCCCAACCTCGCGCGTTTTCGCGTCAACGCCTTCAACCACAACCGCGGCGCCGGCGCGGTGATGCGGACCATCCCGTCGAAGATCCTCTCCCTCGAAGACCTCAACGCGCCGAAAAGCTTCGTCGAAATCTCCAACCAGCCGCGCGGCCTGGTTCTGGTTACCGGGCCGACCGGTTCCGGGAAGTCGACGACGCTCGCGGCGATGATCAACCACATCAACGAGAACGAGTACGGCCACATCCTGACCGTCGAGGATCCGATCGAATTCGTCCACGAGTCGAAGAAGTGCCTGATCAACCAGCGCGAGGTCGGGCCGCACACGCTGTCGTTCGCCAACGCCCTGAAGAGTGCGCTGCGCGAGGACCCGGACATCATCCTGGTCGGCGAAATGCGCGACCTGGAAACCATCCGCCTGGCCATGACAGCGGCCGAAACGGGGCACCTGGTGTTCGGCACGCTGCACACGTCTTCGGCGGCGAAGACGGTGGACCGCATCATCGACGTGTTCCCGGCGGCGGAAAAGGAAATGATTCGCGCCATGTTGTCCGAGTCGCTGCGCGCGGTCATTTCGCAAACCCTGTGCAAGACCAAGGACGGCAGCGGGCGCGTTGCCGCGCACGAGATCATGATCGGCACGCCGGCCATCCGCAACCTGATCCGCGAAGCCAAGATCGCGCAGATGTACTCGGCGATCCAGACCGGCCAGGCCATCGGCATGCAAACGCTCGACCAGAACCTTGCCGACCTGGTGCGGCGCAACGTCATCACGGTCGCCGAAGCCCGCGGCAAGGCCGCCAACAAGGATTCGTTCAACTAGGCGCGGCATTCTCGCGACGAAAGGCCTTCCATGGAACGAGAACAGGCACTCAAGTTTGTCCACGAACTGCTGCGCGCGATGATCGCCAAGCGCGCGTCGGACCTATTCCTGACCGCAGGTTTTCCCCCGGCCATGAAGATCGACGGCAAGATGACGCCGGTTTCGCAGACCAGCCTGTCGCCGATCCACACGGCGGAAATCTCGCGCTCGATCATGACCGACAAGCAGGCGGCCGAATTCGAGGCGACCAAGGAATGCAACTTCGCTATCGCCCCTTCCGGCATCGGCCGCTTTCGCGTCAATGCATTTGTTCAGCAGGGCCGCTGCGGGCTGGTGCTGCGCACCATCACCACAACCATCCCCAAGTTCGAGGATCTGAATCTCCCCGAGGTGTTGAAGGACGTGGCGATGACCAAGCGCGGGCTGGTGATCCTCGTCGGCGGCACCGGCTCGGGCAAGTCCACGACGCTGGCGGCGATGATCGGCTACCGCAACGAGAACAGCTACGGCCACATCATCACCATCGAGGATCCGGTCGAGTACGTCCACGACCACAAGAACTGTGTGGTCACGCAGCGCGAGGTCGGCGTGGACACCGATTCCTGGTTCGCGGCGCTGAAGAACACCCTGCGACAGGCGCCCGATGTGATCCTGATCGGTGAAATCCGCGACCGCGAAACGATGGACTACGCCATCGCGTTTGCTGAAACGGGGCACCTGTGCATGTCCACGCTGCACGCGAACTCAACCAACCAGGCCCTCGACCGGATCATCAACTTCTTCCCGGAAGAGCGGCGCCAGCAACTGCTGATGGACCTGTCGCTCAATCTGAAGGCCTTTGTTTCGCAGCGGCTGATCCCGAAAAAGGAAGGAAAAGGCCGTTGCGCGGCCATCGAGATCCTGCTCAACACGCCGCTGATCCAGGACCTGATCTTCAAGGGTGAGGTCCACGAGATCAAGGAGGTCATGAAGCGCTCCAAGGAACTGGGCATGCAGACCTTTGACATGGCGCTGTTCGACCTCTACGAGTCGGACGTGATTTCCTACGAGGACGCGCTGCGCAATGCCGATTCGCTCAACGACCTGCGCCTGAAGATCAAGCTCGAAGGCAAGAGCGCGAAGGAAAAGGACCTTGCCGCCGGACTGGAGCACCTCGAAATCGTCAAGTAGGCGATCGCAGCCCCGGCGGCTCGGCTGGGGCTCAGGCGAGGATCGCCAGCGGGACCGGCGAACCGCCGGCGGTTGCGCCCGTGAAGGCGTGCAACAGGGCGACTCCGCAGGCGACCACCACGAACAGCAGGGCAGCGCCCAACAGGGGCGCCGGATTTCGGGTCAGATTGTGGATTCGTCTCATTTTTGCTGCCTTTCCGTGCCCGATGAAGTGGGCACGACTCCAGTATTGGTGCGCAAGGATGCCGTCAATTGAACAAACCTGTCGGAAACTTGAACAAACTGGCTGACTTGTTGAATAAACCGGCTGTGCCATGAGCGAAGAGCCGCTGCACCTGTACGTCTGGAGCGTTCGCTTCCTGTATGTTGGCCCGAGCATTGCCACGTCCACGCATCGCAATCACGCCGCGGCATGGCTCGCCTCCAGCGCCGGCCGGCTGCGCGTGACGCTGGCCGACGGCACGGTCCTCGAAGACGAGACGATCTTCATTCCCTCGGACACGGAATACTCGACTGCGGCCACAACCGAGCGCATTGCCGCCCTGTATTGGGAGCCGGAAAGCGCGAGTTTTCGCACCGCGACGGCCGGCCAGGACAACGTGCCCAGGGCCTTTCGCTGCCCGCTGGCTGGAGACGAAGCCAACCGTCTGCTCAGCAACCCGCAA
>DASUDU010000053.1:0-3104 GCA_036275435.1 Usitatibacteraceae bacterium
TGAACGGTGCGCTTGGTTTCCCCTTTGTCGCGGTACATGAAATACAAGCCGCTGAACAGGCTGGCGACGATCAACAGCAGCAACAGGACGAGGACATATTTCATGATGGTTGGCAAACCCTTCGGGACCCTGATGGTCGAAACCACATGTTAACGCCGCGAGCCTGAGGATGGAGTTGCAATGTACCTGGCCGGCAAGAATCTCCAATTTGCGCCCGCTGCCTGGCCGACTGCTGCCGCGCTGATCGTGATCGCCTGCACCTTGCCGCTGGGCAACTGGCAACGCAGTCGCGCCGACGAAAAGCGCATGCGCCTGGCCGAAATCGAACAGCGCGCGAAGGAACGCGCGGTTGTCGTTTCGACCGGCACGCGGGACGAAGCGCTGTCCCATCGGCGCGCCCGTGCGACGGGCACGTTCGATGCATCCTTGCAGTTCTATGTGGACAATCGGGTCGCGCGGGGACAGGCCGGCTTCCATGTCGTGACACCCTTGCGACTCGAGGATGGCGCCGTCATGCTGGTCAACCGCGGCTGGATTGCCCGCGACCATGCCTATCCGCGCGCGCCTCGCGTTCCCGTTCCACCGGGTTTGCAGACCGTCACCGGCGTGTTGACGATACCCGGTCGCGGCTTTGTCGAGTTGTCCGGAGACGTGATCGATGGAGAGGTTTGGCAGAACCTCGATATCGGTCGCTTCCGCGCGTTGCGCCGGGTGGACGTCTTGCCCTTCGTGCTGGCCGCCGATGCTGCGGATCCGTCCCTGCTACCCGTGGAATACCGGCCCGAAGTTTCCGCCGAAAAGCATATGGAATACATGCTGACCTGGTATTCGCTGGCGACGCTGACCGGCGTGTTGTGGTTCGTGTTTTCATTCAGGCAGGCCGGGACGGATGCGAAAGGATCCCGGCCGTGACGCCGCGTGGCAAGCTGCTGGCGCTGGCGGCAATCTTCATCCTGCCGACGATCGCGTCGTTTGCCGCGTTCTATCTCGTTCCACCGTCCGGTCATTCCAGCTACGGGACACTGATCCGGCCGGTGATTGCGCTTCCCGGGGCATCGCTGCCGTCTGCGCAAGACAGCGCCGGGGCCGCGGAGCGCCAGTTGCGCGGCAAATGGCTCCTGCTGACCCGCGATTCCGGGCGTTGCGAGGCCCGATGCCTGAACAAGCTGCATATCATGCGCCAGGCGCGGCTCATTCTCGGACGCGAGCAGGATCGCGTGGTCCGGGTGGTGCTGGTCGACGACGACGTTCAGCCTTCTGCCGGCATCCAACAGCAGTTTTCCGGCACCGTGTGGATTGCCGCACGCGACCACCCTTGGCTGGCGGCCTTGGGGAAGGCAGGACTTGCGGCCGGCGACGAGATCATTGGCGTCGATCCACTCGGCAACGCGTTCATTCGCTTTCCGGGCGACGCCGACATCAAGAGGCTCGCGCAGGACATCCGGCGCGTCCTCAAGGCCTCGCAGATCGGCTAGGCCGCAATTGAATCCTTCGACGAATCCGCGAACCATGAAGTCCGGTCGCATGCCCGCTCTGGTAGAGTTCTTCGTCCGGAACTGCTGAGGAAGCCGGGCAAGGAACTCGCCAAATACCATGTCAAGCGCAAACGCCATTGCCGGCCAACGGCCGATCCTGGTTCAGTTCTTCGAACTGACCAAGCCGCGCGTCAACACCCTGATCGTGTTTACCGCGGTGATTGGCATGATGCTCGCCTACCCGGTCGGCGTGCCTTGGGATCTTGCCCGCATGCTCACGGCAACTGTCGGGATTGCGCTGGTTGCCGGGGCCGCAGCGGCATTCAATTGCCTGGTCGAGCAGCGCATCGACCGCAACATGGCGCGCACCCGCGCGCGCGCAACTGCTGCCGGCAGTATCTCCAACGTCCAGGTGCTGTGGTTGTCCGGCACTCTTGGCGGGGCCGGGCTGCTGCTGTTGCATCTCGAGATCAACCCGCTGACCATGTGGCTCACGTTGGCCACGTTTGTCGGTTATGCGGTGATCTATACCCTGATCCTGAAGCCGGCGACGCCACAAAACATCGTGATCGGCGGCGCATCGGGCGCGATGCCGCCGGTCCTGGGTTGGGCGGCCATCGCCGGCACGCTCGACGCGCAAGCATGGTTGCTGTTCCTGATCATCTTTGCCTGGACGCCGCCGCATTTCTGGGCACTGGCCCTCTACCGTCGCCATGACTACGCGAACGCGGGCGTCCCGATGCTGCCGGTAACCCACGGCGAGTCGTTCACCAGGCTCCACCTGCTCCTGTACACGCTCCTGCTTGCCGCTTCAACGCTGCTGCCGGTGGCGATCGGCATGAGCGGGCTGGTTTACCTCGTGAGCATCGTGGTGCTGAACGGGCTGTTCATTTGGATGGCCGTGGAACTGTATCGTCGCTATTCCGACGCACTGGCACGGCGGATCTTCTCCTATTCGATCATCTACCTTGCCCTGCTGTTTGCCTCCCTGCTTGTCGACCACTACCTGCCGCTGGTCCTGCGCCAGGTGCAAGGATGATGCGGCGTCGCGCACTGGCGAGGTTTCTTGCGCCTGCTCTGTTCGTGCTGCTTGGCGCGTGCGAGTCCAGGCCGGGATTCCACGGGACCGACGTGACCGGAATTCCCGGCTACGGAAGCGATTTCAAACTCACCGACCATGCCGGCACGCGGCGCTCGATGGCGGACTTTCGCGGCAAAGTCGTGGTCTTGTTCTTCGGCTATACGCAGTGCCCGGACGTCTGCCCGACGACGCTCTCGGAGATGCGCAAGGCGATGGGGCTGCTGGGGGATGATGCCGCGCGACTGCAGGTGCTGTTTGTTTCCGTCGACCCGGCCCGCGACACCCGGGACGTGCTGGCAAAATATGTTCCCGCTTTCCACCCCTCATTCCTCGGCCTGTCGGGTGAGCGCGATGCGATCGACCGCGTGACCCGTGACTTCCGGATTGTTGCCCAGATCCAGGAAGGAGCCACTCCGGAGAGCTACACGGTCAATCACTCGGCAATGTCCCTGGTCTTCGACACGCAGGGCCGGCTCCGGTTGTTCTGGCCGTATGGAATGGAGGCCGAGAAAATGGTTGCCGATACCCGAACCCTGCTCAAAGGAAGA
>DASUDU010000054.1:0-10366 GCA_036275435.1 Usitatibacteraceae bacterium
ACGGCGCGATCCGCGATTTGTCACCTTAGTCTATACCTGGCCGAATCCGCTGCAAGGCATCGCTCGTAGCAGCATTGCACCAGCGTTGGTATGAAGCAAGAAACCCTCATCGCATCGTGGTTATCCGCGTTTGACTGCCCTGCACAATTGGAATACAAGGTCACTTGGCCGTGCCGCGCGAGAGCCACGGACTGCGGCCGTTTCCCGCCTGCGTAACTGGGAGCATCCATGAACAAACCCGACATCGACGCGCGACTGGCCGGCGCACTGATCGCGCTGGCAATCCTCGGTGGCTGCACGACCGTATCGCCAAGCGAACGCGGCACGCTGTCCAGATTGGACATGCAGTGGGATACGGATCTGGCGCGCACGGTCATCCTGGAACACAGCTATCCATCCAAGGAAGCCGCATCCGGCGGGCGCGCCACCGGCGGCGGCGGCTGCGGCTGCAATTGACATGGCAGCCGACCGGAAGCCGGCATCGCTGGGCGCGCTTCTCGCCGCCGCCAGCGCCTTGCCGATTGCCATCCATGCCGTCGATACGCGGGCGCAGGTGTTTGCCGATGAACTCGTCCCCGGCGTGCTACCGGCCGAAGCTGCAATCGGCGTGCGCAGCCTCTGGTACAAGGAGACCGGCGAGCGCATGACGGTTCGCGAACCGGTGGGCTGGTTCAGGTCGCCCGTGGGCGAAACCTGGGAATTGTCCGGTTCGGCAACGCTCGACACGGTCAGCGGCGCGTCGGCGACTCAGGTATCGAATGGCTCCGGGACGCCCGTGCAAATCCGCTCCGGCGCGTCGATCACCGAACGGCGCACTGCCAGCGAATGGAAGGTCCGCCGGAAATTCGGCGAGCATTCCCTCGCGCTGTCGCGTGCCGTTTCGAACGAAAAAGACTATCAGTCGCGAGCCTGGGGTGCAACCGCGACGCTCGACTTCAACGATCGGAATACCACGCTGACTCTTGCCGGCGGGCAGGCCGGCGATCGCATCGGATCGACCGACGACCCGTCGCTCGACAAGCGGCGCAGAACCCGCGAACTGCTGGTTGGAATCACCCAATTGCTCGATCGCCATGCGTTGGTACAAAGCAACCTTCAGGCCACGCGCGGCAGCGGCTACTTCAGCGACCCTTACCGGTCAACGTTGTCGTTCTACCGCGATGGGCGCTTTCCGCCGTTGGTACGCCTGGTCGACGCGCGGCCTGACACGCGCGACCAGTTGGCCTGGCTCACGCGCTTCAAGCGCAACTTCAGCGCCGCAGCGGGCGTTTTTTCGGGCGAATATCGCTACTTCCGCGATTCGTGGGGCATCCGCGCGCACACGTTTTCGGCAGCCTGGCTGCAATCGCTGGGCTCGACGTGGAAGGTTGAACCGGCCTTGCGTTTCCATTCGCAGGGCCGCGCAGATTTCTATCGTACGGAAATCACCGAGCGGCCCGCGCCAGCGATCACCTCCAGCGACCAGCGCCTGGCCGCTTTCGGCGCGCTGGAACCCTCCGTCAGGCTGGTGATGAAATTGACCCCCGGCGCGGAAATCGATTTGTCGATCGGGCATTACCGGCAACAGGGAAACTGGCGACTGGGTGGGCGCGGCAGTCCCCATTTCGAACCGCTTGCCGCGCGCCTGATCAATGCCGGGTTCGTGCAGCGTTTCTGAGCGGTTCCGATTGCCACGTGCCGATGCAACTGTTCGCATTCCCGTTTCGCGCGATGGCTTGCGACAACACCATCGCTGTTTACGCCGCCGACCACGAAACGGCCGCGGTGGCGGCCCGGTCGGCGCAGGAGGAGGTGCTGCGCATTGAACACAAGTACTCGCGCTATCGCGACGACTCGCTGGTTGCGCAGATACATCGTGCGGCAGGCGGTGCGGCCATTCAGATCGATCCGGAAACGGCTGCGCTTCTCGACTACGCGGACACCCTTCACGCACAAAGCGGCGGACTGTTTGACCTGACCTCGGGCGTATTGCGCCGCGCCTGGGACTTTCGCTCCGGCCAACCGCCGGATGCCGCGGCCATCGACGCGGTCCTCCCGCTGGTTGGCTGGAAGAAGGTGGAACGGACCGCGCACGGCGTCCGGCTGCCTGTTGCCGGAATGGAATTGGACTTTGGCGGCATCGGCAAGGAGTACGCCGCCGATCGTGCCGCGGAGCACCTGGTCCGCTGCGGCATGCGGCATGGCTTTGTCAACCTCGGCGGTGACGTGGTGGTCACCGGCCCGCATGCCGGCGGCCAGGCCTGGGAAGTCGGCATCCAGCACCCTCGCAGGACCAACGCGCTGGCGGCACGACTCACCCTGGCATCGGGGGCACTGGCAAGCAGCGGCGATTACGAGCGGTTCTTCGAGTTCGGTGGCCGGCGCTATTGCCATTTCCTCGACCCGCGATCAGGCCAAAGCGTGGAAGGACTGCAATGCGCCAGCGTTCTTGCGCCGAGTTGCCTGGTCGCCGGCAGCATTTCCACCCTGGCCATGCTGATGGGCGATCCCGGTGGGCTGGAAATCCTTGAGCAGTTCGGCGCCCCGTACTTCGCCATCGATCACGCAGGGCGTATCCACCGCCGCAACTGATCGCGGCCGGTCAAGCGTGCTTTTCTGCGGTTCGCCTGGCCTTGGTGGTTCGGTCAGCCGCCGAACAGCCGGCGAAATCCCAGGCCGAGGCGCTGCACAAACGTCGCCGGAAGCTCGGCATTTCCTGCCGGCGTGGCCGCCGAAGTCATGGTCATTTCAATTTCGCGCTTGAGCGAGCTCATGTCCTCGCTGGCCATGGCTTCGACGCGGTGGCGCCGCTGGTTTTCGGGGTTCTGGCGCAATTGGCGGTGCTTTTGCAGCGCCGAGGCCAGCACCAGCTTCATGAATCCGGCCTTGATCGGTTTGGGAAGGTAGCGGTAGATCTGGCCCTGGTTGATGAGTGCGATGATCTCGCCGGCATCCACCGAATCCGTCGCAACGACAGTCACGGTTTCGGGCATCTGGTTCTTCACCAGTTTCAGCAGCCGCGTGGTATCCGCGCCCTTGACCCGCGTATCGGCCACAATCACGCTCAGGTCCGTCGCGGAAAACACCTCCACTGCGGAAGCCAGGTCGCGCGCGTGGATCACCTCGGCATCGGGCACTGCATCGCGCGCCATGTCAAGGACCACCGAGTCGTCGTCGACGACGAGGATTTTCGACCTCCCCGCAGTTGCCGCCTCCGCGCGCGGGGCGTGGACGGCCGGCGCGGGAACCGCATCGGCGCGGGCGATGCTCGTTGCGTCCTGCACCAGCTGCGGCAGCTCATTGATGTGCCAGGGCTTGTTGATGAAACGATAGACCTCGCTCTCGTTGACCGAGCGCATCACCGCCTGCAGGTCCGAGTAGCCGGTCAGCAGGATGCGCATCGCGCGCGGCGCAATGCGCGCCGCTTCGCGCAAGAACTCGACGCCGGTCATGCCGGGCATGCGCTGGTCCGAGATGATCACGTCGAAGTCGTTTTGGCGGACCAGTGCCAGCGCCTCGACACCGCCGGGCGCGGTCATGACGTCAAAGTCCTTGCGCAGCAGCCAGAACAGCGAACGCAGGATGTTCGGTTCGTCATCGACGCACAGCACGCGGCCTTTGCCTGTCTGAACCATCGTTGCTCCTCTTGATCAGGTCTGGGCAACCGGGAGCCACACGCTGAACGTGGAACCCTTGCCGACTTCGGTGGCAACGCGAATTTCGCCGCCGTGCTCGCTGACAATGTTCTGGGCGATCGCCAGGCCCAGCCCGGTGCCCTCACCCGCCGGTTTGGTCGTGAAGTAGGTCTCGAAGATGTGTGGCAGCACGTCCGGCGCGATGCCGCTACCGGTATCCGTGACGTCGACGCGCACCCGCTTGCCGTCGACCGAACTTTTGACGGTGATGGTGCCATCGCCGCTGATTGCATGGGCGGCGTTGTTGATCAGGTTGAGGAACACCTGGTTCAGTTGCGACGGGTTGCAGCTGATCGCCGGGATCGCGCCGAACTCTTCGACCAGATTGACCCGCGTCGGGATCACGCTCTTGGCGATGTACATCACGTTGTGCAGGCCCTTGTTGAGGTCGAACGTGGTGACCTTGGCGCGGTCGAGGCGGGTGAAATCGCGCAGGTTTTCGACCAGTTCACGCATCTGGTCGATGCCGTTGAGCGTGTCGCCGAGCATCTCTTTGACCATCGGCACATCGTTTGCATCGGCATCGAATTGCGCAACGTGCGGCTTGAGCTTGGCTACATCGAGGGTAACCTGATCCGCGGGCGCCTTGCGCACCAGTTCGGCCAGGTGGTGCGCAGCCTTGAGCGGCGCTTCGAACCCCTTGACCGCATCCAGGGCCATGGCGACGTTGTTGTGGGAAAAGGCGATCGGCGTATTGAGCTGGTGCGCGACCCCGGCGACCATCTGCCCCAGCGAGGCCATCTTCTCCGACTGCGCCAATTGGTGCTGGGTTTGCTCGCGCTCCTTCTCCTGCTTGCGGATGATGCCGTCGGCGCGCTTGACGATCGCGAACAAGGAGGCAAACAGGATGCCCAACAGGCCCAGCACGATCATCAGGCCGGTGTTTGACGATTCCTCGACCTGGACCTGGTTCTTTGCCGATTCGCCGGCGACCTTGGCCTGGTTTTCGGCGGCGACCTTGCCGGTCTTCGCGGCGCTGTCCTTGATCTGTGCGAGGAACGGCGTCACATCCGAGTAGACCTCGAACACGCCGACGATCTTGTCGGTGCCCGGGGCCAGCACCGGCAGGTAGCTCGAGATCAGGTCGCGGTTTTCCACCACGCCCTCGAAGGCGCTGAACTTGTCGCGGTGGGTCAGTTCGCTTGCGGGTTTGCCCTCCAGCGCCGCCTTCTTCCAACCGGCGTTGTTGCTCTTGTCCTCGCCCATCTGCTTGTGTTCGGATGAGTACACCGTGATGCCCCGCAGGTCGAACACCTTGATCTTGAACACGGTGCTCTTTTTCATCGAGTCGAACACCTTGGCATCCAGTTCCTTGAATTGCTTGAATTCGCGGATTTTCGCGCCCACGCCGGCAAAGCAGGCTTTCTTTTCGTCACTGGCGACCGGCTTGCCGTCCTTGCCCGGCACATCGGCGATCGCGCGGCAGGCTTCGACATCGATGGACTGGGCCTTTGCCACGAACGGCGCGAAGTCCTTGTCCCACAAGGCATTGGCGAACAGTCGGGTCAGGTTGACGTTGCCGCTCTCGTGGATTGCCAGCAGGTCGCGCCGTGCGTTCTCTTCCTGCTGGCGCGCGAAGCTGTCCTGCACGGACTTGAAAAACGCGCCCTGGTCGGACTGCACCTTGCGGAAAAACGCGCCTTGCTGCGTGGCCGACCACCACATGGCCAGTGCCACCAACAGGAACATCACCAGGCTGGCCACCGAGAAGTAGGGAACAAGCTTGAAACGCATTGTCGTCAATCCTCCAGAAGTACAAGGGCCGGCCGCCCGTCAGCAACTCAGCCGGCCGATTGAATGGCGCGGTCAATGGCCGCAAATGTTTGCTCCAGTTCGTGCTTATCCAGCGGCACGCCAAGTTGCCGCGCAATCTGCGAGGCCGAAAAGATGCCGCGAATCATCGGCTTGCCATTCGCCGAGTCCTGTTCCACCACCAGCGCGTGCTGGCGCCCCGAATGCTTGAGCGTCTCGATGATGTCGCCGACCCGCGCGTGCAGGACCTCGGTCAGGGGCAGCACCTCGATCTCGGCGGCGGGCGTCATCACGTCCTGTACGCGCAATTCGCCGAAATTGATGTGCCGCTCATGCATGATGCGTTGCGGACGCTCGCCGATCAGGTCGCGCGAGGTAACGATGCCGATGACATCGTTGGCGCCGTCAATGACCAGCAGCGACCGCACGCCGCGCGCGATCATCTTCTGCGTTGCGGTTTCGACATCAAGCCCGGAGCCGGCCGTGGCCGCGGCGACGAAATTGAGATCGGTCATGACCTCGAGCGCGCTGGCGCTGACCTTGGCGGGACGCGGCGCGCTGAAAAACGGCCGCTGGAATCCAGTTTCCGGCTGGAGCGTGGTGACAGGGAGCGGTCTGTAGGTCACGGCGTTACCTCGATTCGCCGGTTCCCGGCCACCGGCATGATTGTGAATTCCCGGGGATACGGCGCGCACTCGACCGAAAGGTGCGTCGAGCGGTTCCGGCCTTGCCTCGCGTTCCAGGCCATCATAGGTGCGAGGGCACCTCCATCTGTTGATCCTTATCAACAGTTTTCCAGCGTTTGCCGCATTTCACAGAAGTGCGGATGCGCGGCTCGCCTTGTCGGCAAGCCGTCCGCCCCGGGCCTTTTTGGTTAGTCCGCGATCGGCGCCGCCGGAACCATGTCGAGCACATGGCAGACACGATTGCGGCCGTCATTCTTGGCCCGGTACAACGCCTGGTCTGCCGAATCGACAAAGTCCGCCAAATCCGGTGGCCGCACATGGTGACCGATCGGCGGGACAAACGTCGCCACACCGATGCTCGCCGTGACCGGAAGCGCAAGCCCCGAGATGGACTCAATGCGCGCACGAAAATTCTCAGCGACGACAAGGCTGCCCTGCTTGTCGGTATCGGCCAGTGCGATGACGAACTCCTCGCCGCCGTAGCGGGCAGGCATGTCGGATTCGCGGCAATTGCCTTGCAGAACGGCGGCCACCGCGCCGAGCACGCGGTCACCCTCGGCGTGGCCGAACTGGTCGTTGATGCGTTTGAAGAAATCGAGGTCGATCAGCAGCAGCGAAACCGGGTCATGCCGCCGCACCGCGTTGACCAGCAGCCATTCGGCGTGCTCTTCGAACGCGCGGCGGTTGAGCAGGCCGGTCAGGCTGTCGCGCGTAGCCAAAATACGCATCTGCTCGTGCAGTTGCTCGAGTTCCTGGGTACGTTTGCGCAGTTCATTGGTCACGTCCTTGAGGCGCGAGATGTCGCGGATCGTCGACAGGATCAGCATCCCGGCATCGGACTCGAGCGGGGCAATCATGATGTCGACCGGAAACTCCCGCCCGTTCTTGGCCCGTGCGAACAGGTCCAGGCGCGCGGTGCCCATGCGGCGCACGCGCGGCCGCTGGCCGAATTCCTTGCGGTGGTCGTGGTGCGAGGCCGAAAAGCGCTCCGGCATCAAGACTTCGATTTCCTTGCCGACCAGCTCCTCGCCAGGGTAGCCGAACATCTCCTCGGCTGCAGCGTTGACCTTGACGATGATGCCGTCGGGATTGGCCAGCACGAAGGCGTCGGGACAGGTTTCGAAAATGCGGTAATAGAGTTCCATGCGCGCATTATCGGTCCGAAATCGTGCGGTGCCGCAAATTGCTCGCCTACTCCAAACCCCGATGCGGGTCATTCGGGTTTTACCGGAGTCTCGTACTCCTCGGCGCTCGAACTGGGCGCGCCTCCTGCCGGCGGCCAGAGGCGCAAGACAGGCCATAATTGCGGCTCGCCATCTGTTCATCCTGGAGATTCCATGCCCGAGAAAAAAATCATCGCCATTTGCGGCGCCACCGGCGCGCAGGGCGGCGGCCTCGCCCGTGCCATCCTCGCCGACCCGTCCGGCGGCTTCGCCGTCCGCGCCATCACGCGCAACGCCGATTCCGAAGCCTCCAAAGCATTGGCCAAAGCCGGCGCCGAAGTGTTCGCCGCCGACATCGACGACGAAGCCGCGTTCACGCGCGCCCTGCAGGGCTGCCATGGCGCGTTCTTCGTCACCTTCTTCTGGGCGCACTTTTCACCCGACAAGGAGAAGGCCGAGGTGGCGATCATGGCGCGTGCGGCCAAGGCCGCCGGCCTCAAACATGTCATCTGGTCAACATTGGAAGACACACGCCGCTGGGTACCGTTAACCGACAATCGCATGCCGACGCTGATGCAGCATTACAAAGTCCCGCATTTCGATGCCAAGGGCGAATCCAACCGCCTGTTCACCGAGGCCGGCGTGCCGACCACGTTTTTGAACACGTCCTTCTATTGGGACAACCTGATCCATTTCGGCATGGGCCCGAAAAAGAATGCCGCCGGCACCTATGACTTCGTGCTGCCGATGGGCAAGGAGAAACTACCCGGCATCGCCGCCGAAGACATCGGCCGCTGCGCCTATGGCATCTTCAAGCAGGGTTCTGAGATGATCGGACGCGAGTTGGGCATCGCCGGAGAGCACTTGACCGGCGCAGAAATGGCCGCCTCGCTGTCGCGCGCGTTGGGCGTCACGGTGAACTACGTCGACGTGCCGCACGCGGCCTATCGCGGCTTTGGCTTTCCCGGCGCGGAGGACCTGGGCAACATGTTCCAGTTCAAGCACGACTTCAACGAGGATTTCTGCAAGGCGCGCAGCGTTGCGCGCTCGCGCGAACTCAACCCGCAGCTCAAATCCTTCGATGCGTGGCTTGCCGAAAACAAGCAGCGCATCGCCCTCTGACGGGCTGGCCCGCGCCGGATCCCGGCGCGAGGCCCGTCAAGCCTTGCCGCCGAGCAGGCGCGCCGGGAGGAAGAAAATCGCCTTGACCAGCGCCAGCACGCCGCCGACCGCGAAGCCGAGGATCCGCAGCGGCAGCAGCACCAGCCACACCAGCGGGAAGAGCAGCAGGACAGCCAGCGCCAGCGGCCAGCAAAGCACCAGCAGGATCGCCCACAGCAGGAATCGGATGAACATGGGGTTCGGCCTTGGTCAGGAATTGCGCACAGCTTGGCCGGACTGCTGCCGGCCGGCAAGGGCGCTGCGACGAAACGACCAACGGCCGGTGCCAGTCACGGGTTGACCCTATACCGGCTGGCAGAAAGTCAAGGACTGGCGGGGCGTTCCGGGCAAAAACGCCTGAAACGCCGCGCCAGTCCTTGTATCTTTCCCTGCCGCAATGGCGCGCTAGTGCTTGACGATCACATGGTTGCCGTTGGTGCGCGTGCGGTAGTCGATCCAGTCGACCTTGGCGCTCTTGCCGTCGGGCTTGATGTTGGTGCTGCGGGTTACCACGGTCTTGCCGTCGAGCTTGAAGGTTTCCTCGAGCGTGTTCTTGACCAATTTGACCGAGACGGCGTTGATCCCCGGGTCGCCGGCAAACGGTGCGTCCGGGCCGCCGATCTCGGCCTTGTAGGATTCGCCGGTCGGTGCGGAGTAGCTCAGTGACTTCCCCTCGACCTTGTACGCAAGCTTCAGGCCGTTGTCCGAACGCTTCTCGGCCTTGATGGCTTTCCAAGAGCCCGACATCAGGTGCGGCGCGGTCTTGTCGTAAGTGGTACGCGCGTAGGAGATCGCGCCCTTGACCGTTTCCCCGTTGGGTGCCGTTTCGGCGTAGTCGAGCATCATCGAGTTGGTGTCGACCGAAACCACCGCCTTGTGTTTCGACACCACCTTGCCGCCCTTCTTGGCGGTCATTTCCAGGTTGTTCTTGTCGATGATCTTCACCGCCAGCGTGTCGGCGTAGGGGTTGCCCTCGATCTTCTGGTCCTTGCCATCGGCCTTGACGTGGATCTTCGTCGCGCAGGTCTTGCATTCGTACATGCCGTCGCGGAACGAGTAGGTCACCGGCTTGGCCGGATAGTCGATGGTGCGGATGTCGATCTGCCAGTTGCCGGCGAACTGCGCCTGCGCAATAGCCTGCTGCGGCAGTACGGCAAGCACGGCAGCAACGTACAAACGGGATATGCGGTTCATGGAACCCTCCGGAATGGGGTTGGCGTTATTGGGGCGAGGAGTGATGCGAATTGGACACCTGGACATCTTAGCCCTTGGCCGCCAATCCGGCTTGCGCGAGCGCAAACGCGCAAAAGAATGCGCAGCCGAATGCGCACCCGGTCACAGGGCGCGCAGCGCGCGGCGCGCCAGCTTCGCAACCTGTCCGGCACCGGCCCGGGCACCGGCGGTGAGGAATCCCGCGGCAAACGCGGACTCGGCGGCCAATTGCGGATCATCCGGGCGCGTCACGGCGGCCTGGCGCACCAACTCGGCACCAATCGCCTGGTCGTTGATCCTTCCCAGCACGTCCTGCAGCTTCACCAGAGCAGCGAGCCGGCGTGCAACGACTTTGCCTGCCTGCAGCGGCGCGAAGAACTCGATTGCATAGCGCGTCTTGCGCACGGCGATGCGCAGGGCGTGAAAGGTGGCCGGATCATCCGGCCGCGTCTGGCGCAGGCGCTTGCCGATCTGCTTTTTCTGCCGGGCGAGCAACAACGGCCACAGCTCGCCGATGGCCGCCGCGTCGCCGTCGCTCGGCGCAGGCGGTGCGGCGCACAGCCACTGTCCGAGCGCCAGGGCAATGCGCGTGGTGCGTACCGATGCGGCTTCGACAACGGCCGCCTGGTCGCGCACCCCATCGATCGCCGCCACCGTCTCGCGCAAGCGCGCGAGGCCCGCGCCGACTCCCGGCTGAAGGGATGGAATGGTCGGCAGC
>DASUDU010000055.1:0-4747 GCA_036275435.1 Usitatibacteraceae bacterium
GGGGCTGGTGCGCTCGTTCCAGATTTCCGCCGTGTTCCCGCACCTCACGGTGCTCGAGAACGTGCGCATCGCCCTGCAGCGCAAGCAACGCGGCGCCTCGTACGACTTCTGGCGCTCGGAGAGCGTGCTCAAGCAGCTCGACGCCCCCGCGCGCGACCTCATCGCGGCGGTAGGCCTGCAAGAGTTCCAGGAAACCGTGGCGGTGGAGCTTCCCTACGGCCGCAAGCGCGCGCTTGAGATCGCCACCACGGTGGCCCTCGACCCGGAGATGATGCTGCTGGACGAGCCGACCGCGGGCATGACCCATGCCGACGTCGAGCGGATCGCGGCGCTGATCAAGCGGGTCTCCGCGAACCGGACCGTGCTGATGGTCGAGCACAATCTGTCGGTCGTGTCGACACTCTCCGATCACATCACCGTGCTCGCGCGCGGCGAAGTGCTGGCGCAGGGCGACTATGCCGCGGTGTCGCGCAACCCGGCGGTGATCGAAGCGTACCTGGGCGGCGCGGGACATGCCTGAAGATCGTCGCGAGGGCGCCGCACCGCCGCTGCCCGCCGGCGGCGCCGCCTCGTTCTTTGCGGTGCGCGAGCTGAACGCGTGGTACGGCGAGTCGCATATCCTGCACGGCGTCGAATTCGAAGTCCGCAAGGGCGAAGTGGTGACGCTGCTCGGCCGCAATGGCGCCGGACGGACCACGACCCTCAAGGCAATTCTCGGGCTGACCGGGAAACGCACAGGCTCGATCCGCATCGATGGGCAGGAGGCAATCCACATGCCGACGCATCGCATCGCGCGGCTGGGACTTGGCTATTGCCCGGAGGAACGCGGCATCTTTTCCAGCCTGTCGTGCGAGGAGAACCTGCTTCTGCCGCCGGCCACCAGCGAAGGGGGCATGGGGCTGGATGAAATCTATGCGATGTTTCCCAACCTCAAGGAACGGCGCAACAGCCAGGGCACGCGGCTTTCCGGGGGCGAACAGCAGATGCTGGCCATGGCGCGCATCCTGCGCACCGGCGCCAAGGTCCTGCTGCTCGATGAAATCACCGAGGGACTCGCGCCGGTGATCGTGCAGGCGCTGGGGCGCGTGATCCGGCAATTGAAGGACAAGGGCATGACCATGATCATGGTCGAGCAGAATTTTCGTTTTGCCGCGCCGCTGGCGGATCGGCACTACGTGATGGAGCATGGCAAGATTGCAGCCGTGGTGGAGAAGGGCGAACTCCAATCCAAGGAGGAGCTGCTCCACGAGTATCTGGGCGTTTGACCGTATTACAACGACGAAGGAGGAGTACCCATGAAGCGCAAACTGATGAGCATTGCAGTGGCGGCGGCCATGACCGGCTTTGCCGCGATGGCGCAGGCCCAGCAGGGCAAGTTGTCCGATGATGTCTTGAAGATCGGCGTGCTGTCCGACATGTCCGGTGTCTATGCCGATTTCGGCGGCCCCGGCGCGGTGCTGGCGGCGAAGATGGCCGTCGAGGATTTCGGCGGCAAGATGTTCGGCAAGACGATCGAAGTGATCAGCGCCGACCACCAGAACAAGCCCGACGTGGCCAAGAACGTCACCCAGCAGTGGTTCGACCGCGACAAGGTCGACGCAACGTTCGAGAACCTCAATTCCGGCGTGGCGCTGGCGGTTTCCGCGCTCGGCGCGGAAAAGAACCGCATCACCGTGATCACCGGCGCGGCAACCTCGCGCCTGACCAACGAGGACTGCAAGCCGGGCACAACGATCCACTGGGTGTACGACACCATCTCGCTGGCCAATGTGACCGGCAAGGCGGTGGTCAAGGCGGGCGGCGACTCGTGGTTCTTCCTCACCGCCGACTATGCCTTCGGCCACTCGCTGGAGAAGGACACCGGCGAAGTCGTGAAGGCGACCGGCGGCAAGGTGCTGGGCGCGGTGCGCCATCCGCTGGCGACGACCGACTTCTCGTCGTTCCTGCTCCAGGCACAGGCTTCGAAGGCCAAAGTGGTCGGATTGGCCAATGCCGGCGGCGACACCATCAACAGCATCAAGGCTGCCGCCGAGTTCGGGCTGACGAAAAACCAGAACCTCGCGGCCTTGTTGATGCTGGTCACCGACGTGCACGCGCTGGGCCTCAATACCGCGCAGGGCCTCTACCTGTCGGAAGGCTGGTATTGGGATACCAATGACGAGACCCGCGCCTTTGCCAAGCGCTTCGAAGCCCGCAACAACGGCAAGAAGCCGAACATGAACCAGGTCGGCGTTTACTCGGCCGTGGCGCATTACCTCAAGGCCGTGCAGGCAGCCGGCAGCGACGACACCGCTGCCGTGCGAAAGAAGATGGGAGAAGCGCCGATTAACGACGTGTTTGCCAAGAACGGCAAGCTGCGCGAGGACGGCCGCATGGTGCACGACATGTACCTGTTCCAGGTGAAGAAGCCCTCCGAGTCCAAGGGACCGTGGGACTACTACAACCTGAAGGGTACCGTAAAGGGCGAGGAAGCCTTCCAGTCGATGGCTGCGTCGCGCTGCCCGCAGTTCGCCAAGAAGGGTTGATGTCTGCAGGCGGGCCGGTCCGACCGGCCCGCCGAACGACCTGAATCATGACCGAGATCTTCGGCGTCCCCATCCAGGCCCTGTTCGGCCAGCTCACCATCGGGCTGGTCAACGGCTGCTTCTATGCGCTGCTGTCACTGGGGCTGGCGGTGATCTTCGGCATGCTCAACATTGTCAACTTCGCCCACGGCGCGCTGTACATGGTCGGCGCGTTCTTCTCGTGGATGCTGCTCAACTACGCGGGAGTGAACTACTGGTTTTCGCTCCTGCTTGCGCCGATCGGCGTGGCAATCATCGGTATCGTGATCGAGCGCACCATGCTCAAGTGGCTCTATCAGCTCGATCACCTATACGGCCTGCTGCTGACCTTCGGCCTGGCCCTGGTCCTCGAAGGCGCGTTCCGCCACTACTACGGGTCGTCCGGCCAGCCTTACGATTTGCCGGAGGTGTTCCGCGGGCCCATTGACCTGGGCTTCATGATGCTGCCCAAGTACCGGGCCTGGGTGGTCATCGCCTCGCTCCTGGTGTGCTTTGCCACGTGGTACGTGATCGAAAAGACCAAGCTTGGCGCCTACCTGCGCGCCGGAACCGAAAACCCGAAGCTGGTGCAGGCCTTCGGCATCAACGTGCCGCTGATGGTGACGCTGACCTACGCGTTCGGTGTCGGCCTCGCCGGGCTGGCCGGGGTGATGGCCGCGCCGGTGTACCTGGTGGCGCCGACCATGGGCTCATCGATCATCATCGTCGTGTTCGCGGTCGTGGTGATCGGCGGCATGGGCTCGATCCTCGGCTCGATCGTCACCGGGCTGATGCTCGGTCTGATCGAAGGAATGACCAAGGTTTACTACCCGGAGGCCTCCACCACGGTGGTGTTCGTGATCATGGCCATCGTGCTCATGGTGCGGCCGGCAGGCCTGTTCGGCAAAGAGAAGTAGCGATGAGCCGCAACGCGATCTTCTATCTGATCCTGCTGGCCGGGGCGCTGGTCGCGCCGTTCATCGGCTATCCGCTGTTCCTGATGAAGCTGTTGTGCTTTGCGCTGTTCGCCTGCGCGTTCAACCTGCTGATCGGCTTTACCGGTCTGCTGTCCTTTGGCCACGCCATGTTCTTCGGCTCGGCTGCCTATGCGACCGCGCACGCGGCCAAGGTCTGGGGCTGGACACCGGAGGTGGCGATCCTGTTCGGCACCGCCTGCGCGGCGCTGGTTGGCGCGGTGGTCGGGGCACTGGCGGTGCGGCGCCAGGGGATCTACTTCGCGATGATCACGCTGGCGCTGTCGCAGATGATCTATTTTCTTTGCGTGCAGGCGCCGTTCACCTACGCCGAGGACGGCATCCAGAGCGTGCCGCGCAACAAGCTGTTCGGCCTGCTCGACCTCTCCAACGACCTGTACATGTACTTTTTCGTGCTTGCCGTGTTCGTGGCCGGCTTTGCGCTGATCAACCGCATCATCCACTCGCCGTTCGGGCAGGTGCTCAAATCGATCCGCGAAAACGAGGCGCGCGCCCTGTCGCTGGGCTACGACGTGGACCGCTACAAGCTGGTGGTGTTCATCCTGTCGGCGGCATTGGCCGGTCTGGCGGGTTCGACCAAGGCGCTTGCGCTGGGCCTGGCGACCCTGACGGACGTCACCTGGCAGATGTCCGGGGAGGTGGTGCTGATGACGCTCCTGGGCGGCATGGGCACGATCATCGGGCCGGTGGTCGGCGCGGGCGTGATCGTGGCGATGCAAAACTACCTGTCCGGATTCGGCTCCTGGGTGACGATCATCATGGGCGTGACCTTCGTCGTTTGCGTGCTGGCGTTTCGTCGCGGCATCGTCGGGGAGATCGAATATCGGTTCCTGAGGCGGCGCGACGGCGGGCAATGACCTTCCTGGGTATTCCGGGCTGATCGATTCGAGCCCCTTCCAGCGTCCGCGCACAAAACCCCGGAACCGGCGTGCCCCGTAGGCCGGAAACGCGCCAAACGCCGCGCCGGTGCTTGGGTTTTCGCGTTCGAGGAGACGCATCGGTGCGCAGGCTGGCGCGTGGCCTCCGCTATAATGGCCGGGTTCATCGCCCCTCCCACCGTTCCCCCATCTCCCCATGAAAATCCTCGTCCCCGTCAAACGCGTGGTGGACTACAACGTCAAGGTCCGCGTCAAGGCCGACCAGAGCGGAGTCGACCTCGCCAACGTCAAGATGTCCATGAACCCGTTCGACGAGATTGCCGTCGAGGAA
>DASUDU010000056.1:0-4760 GCA_036275435.1 Usitatibacteraceae bacterium
TGGTCGGCGGCGGCGCCAACTTCGGCATCCGCAATGCGATCAACCTGGTCGATGTGAGCGAGGGTGGGCTGGGTCTCGACATGGTGGACGACGACGCGCGCCGCGTTCCGCTGGGTACGCTGGTTGCCGTGCGCCTGGAGAAGGGCAAACCCTGCGTGATCGGCACCGTGGTGCGCAAGTCCGGCCTGCAGCGTCCCACGGCGACGCTGGTCGGCATCCGGCTGTTTTCCAAGTCGCCGGTCTGGATGTCGATGGAGCGCGTCGACGAAGCGACCAACAGCTGGCAGCCGACCGAGGGCATCCTGCTCGCCGGGGGCGCGGCCGACGGCTATTCCGATGCACTGATCGTCAGCGACCAGACCTACGTCGCCAACGGCCTGCTGGCGGTCACCCTGGGCACCAGCACCTTCCAGTTGTCGATGCGGCGCATCCGCGAGCAGGGCAGCGGCTGGCGGCTGGCAGCTTTCGATGCCGAACTGGCGGCATAAACTCCATTAAAAATAAGGGTTTACCCCAACTCCGAGGATGCCTCCGGGACGCGGGAACGCGGCGGGTCTGTCAGATTTTGTGAAAACGGTTCGCAACTTGATAAAGATCAATCTTGCTCTTTGCGCGTCAGCCAGAATATCGCTCTTCAGCGGTCCGGCAGGCGCGCGGCAGGTGCGCATCCGGGCATCGCGTTTTGCCAAGGTCGGTTCCAAGGCGAGGATCCGGGAAGCTGCCGGAGGCTGGATGCAGCATGGCAAGTGATCCGCCAGGCAGGGGTGCCGGGCGGCTTGTCGTCTTTTCCTGAGGGCAGTGTGTGAGCTTCAACCGGCACAAATCGGCAATCGTTTCCATCGCCCTCGGCGTTGCCCTCGCCGTCGTGGTCGGACTGCTGTTCTACCGCATCGACCAGCAACGCATTGCGCGCCAGCAGGAAATCCTCATCAGCGAAGTGCTGAGCCACGCGACGGTGGCCGGGCACCACCTCGGGCAGGCCTTTGCCGCGACCGACGTCCTGGCCAAGGTCATCGAGGAGCGCGGCGACATCCGCGATTTCGACCGCCTTGCCGGCAGCCTGTTGTCCAATTACGGGCTTTCATCGGTCAGCACCCTGCAACTGGCGCCGGACGCGGTCATTTCGCGCATCTTCCCGCTGGCGGGAAACGAGGGCGCGCTCGGGCACAACCTGCTGAACGATCCGGAACGGCGCGCCGATGTCGAGGAGGCGATCGCCACGCGCCAGTTGGTGCTGAGCGGCCCGTTTGCGCTGCGCCAGGGGGGAGGCGAGGGCCTGGTTGGCCGGCGCGCCGTGTTCGTGCCTGACGGCAAGGGCGGCGAGCGGTTCTGGGGACTCACGGTGGCGCTGATCCGCCTGCCGAACCTGCTCAAGGCCGCGCAGCTTTCGGACCTGGCCAACGAGGGCTACGACTTCCGGCTGCGCTATCAGCCCCGCGTAGGGCAAGCGCGCAACATCGCCCAGTCGACGAATTTTTCCGAGAACAACATCAATGCATCGCACACGGTGGTCCTGCCCAACGGCGCGGCGCTGCACCTGACTGCGTCGCCGCGAACGGGCAGGTATCCGTCGGCGCTGTTCGGGGAACTGGCGCTGGCGCTGATGTCCGGTTTGCTGCTGGGCGGCTTTTTCTACCAACTGCTGCGCAAGCGCGAATTGCTTGAAATCGAGGTTGCCAGCCGCACCAGAAGCCTGCAGCAGGCCAACGCGCAGCTGGAACAGGAAGTCCTTGAGCGCACCCGTGCGCAAAACGACACGGTGCGCTCCCACCAGTTCCTCGATTCGGTGATCGAGAACATCCCGCACATGGTGTTCGTCAAGGAGGCGAAAAACCTGACCTTCGTGCGCGTCAACCGTGCCGGTGAGGAACTGGTCGGCCTGACGCAGGAACAGCTGTTCGGCAAGAGCGACTTCGACTTCTTCCCGCGCGAGCAGGCGGAGTTCTTCATCGCCAGGGACCGCGAAACCCTGGCCTCGGGCAAGCTGCTGGATATTCCGGAGGAGCACATCCAGACGCAGCACCACGGCCAGCGCATCCTGCACACGCGCAAGTTGCCGATTCTCGGCCCGAACGGGGAACCGGAATACCTGCTCGGCATCTCCGAGGACATCACCGAGCGAAAGGCGGTCGGCGACAAGCTGGCACACAGCGAGGCGCTGTTCCGCGCCATCGCCGAGAACGCCAATGACCTGATCGCGCTGGTCGATCCTGACGGCAGGCGCATCTACAACAACCCGGCCTATGAGCAGGTGCTGGGTGGCCTGCATCCGCAGCCCGGCTCGGACTCGTTTGCCGAGATCCATCCGGACGACCGCGGGCATGTCAAGGCGGTGTTCGAGCGCACCATTGCCACGGGCGAGGGCGAGCGGCTCGAATTCCGCTTCCTGCAGCCCGACGGCACGGTGCGGCACATCGAATCGGAAGGCAGCGTGATCCGCGACGGCAGCGGCGCCGTGACGCAGGTGCTGGTGGTATCGCGCGACATCACCGAGCGCATGATCGCGCAGAAGGCGCTGCACGACCAACTGTTCTTCGTCGAGCAATTGATCGACACGATCCCCACGCCGGTCTTCTACAAGGACCGCGACGGGCGCTACCTGGGCTGCAACCGCGCCTACGAAAACATGATTGGCCGCTCGCGTCGCGACATCATCGGCCGCGATATCGGCGTGGTGTTCAACCCCGAACAGGCGCAGCATTTCCATGCCACCGACTTGCGCGCGCTGGCGGCCCCCGACCAGCCGCAGCAGGAGGAAGCGCGCATCACCTATGCCGACGGTACCGAACGGCTGGTGGCCATCCACAAGGCCGCCTTCCGCGCCAGCGACGCCGAGATCGGCGGGCTGGTGGGCGTGCTGTTCGACATCACCCAGCGCCGCGAGTCGGAAGAAAAACTGCGCCTCGCCGCCACGGTGTTCGAGAACAGCGGCGAGGGCATCATCATCACCGACGCGCACAACAACATCCTGATGGTCAACAAGGCCTTCACGCTGACCACGCGCTACACGGCCGAGGAAGTGATCGGCCGCAACCCGCGCCTGCTCAGCTCGGGCGAGCACGGCGCCGATTTCTACCGCCAGATGTGGCGCTCGATCCGTGAGACCGGGGAGTGGCACGGTGAGGTGCGCAACCGCCGGAAGACCGGCGAGGTCTACACCGAATGGCTGACGCTCGGCGCGGTCTACAACCCGGCCGGCGAGGTGACCAACTACGTGGCGATCTTCACCGACCTGACGGCGCGCAAGAAAGCCGAGGAGCGCTTGCACTTCCTCGCCTTTTACGACTCGCTCACCGAACTGCCCAACCGCGTCCTGTTCATCGACCGCCTCGACCGCGCGCTCATCCAGGCGCGGCACGCCAAGGGCCAGGTGGCGGTGATGTTCCTCGACGTCGACCGTTTCAGCGCGATCAACGAGACCCTCGGCCACGCCGCAGGGGATCGCCTGCTCAAGGCCATCTCCGGGCGGCTGAAGAACTGCGTGCACCAGCGCGACAGCGTCGCGCGCATGGGCGGCGACGAGTTCACCATCGTGCTCTCCGACGCCAGCAGCGCCGGGGATATTGCCGCGGTCGCGCAGCGCGTGCTCGAGGCGATGGCGCAACCGTTCAACCTCAACGAGGACGAAGTGTACGTTTCGGCCAGCATCGGCGTGAGCGTGTTCCCTGGAGACGGCAACGACGCCGAGACACTGATCCGCAATGCCGACAGCGCCATGCACCGCGCCATCGAGATGGGCGGCAACCTGTTCCGTTTCTACACGTTGGACATGAACGCGAAAAGCTACGAGCGCCTGCAGCTGGGTACCGACCTGCGGCATGCCCAGCAGCGCGGCGAACTGCAGCTCTACTACCAGCCGTTCATCGACGTGGCCACCGGGAAAATCGTCGGTGCCGAAGCGTTGCTGCGCTGGCGCCGCCAGGAATTCGGCATGGTGCCGCCCGCCGCCTTCGTGCCGCTGCTCGAGGAGACCGGCATGATCGTGCCGATCGGCGACTGGGTGCTGCGCACCGCCTGCCAGCAAAGCCGCATCTGGAAGGAAGAAGGACTCGGCGACCTGTTCGTCGCGGTCAACTTCTCGGCGCAGCAGTTCGAGCGCCAGGACATGGTGGAGACGGTGCGGGGCATCCTCGCCGAAAGCGGCGGCGATCCGCGCATGCTCGAGATCGAGCTGACCGAGACGATCTTGATGCGACACGCCGAGGAAACCGTCGCCACGCTTCGGTCGCTCAAGGAGATGGGCATCCACCTGTCGGTCGATGACTTCGGCACCGGCTATTCGAGCCTGAGTTACCTCAAGCGCTTCCCGCTGGATACCCTCAAGATCGACCGCTCATTCGTCCACGATGCGCCCGACCAGCCCGACGCGGTGGCGATCGTCAACGCCGTGATGGCGATGGGGCACAGCCTCAACCTCAAGATCATCGCCGAGGGCGTCGAGACGCGCGAGCAGCTCGAGTTCCTGCGCGAGGCCGGCTGCGACATCATCCAGGGATACCTGGTCAGCCCGGCACTGCCGCCGGACGAGTTCATCCACTTTGCGCGCCAGCGCGCCGCGGCCGCAGCGGCGCTCCCCGCCCCGAAAGGGTCGGCCCAGCCGGTCAGTCGCTGAACAGCACCTTGCTTTGCAGGCTCTGCGCGCTGAACAGCGGGTCGCGGTTGGCGCGGAACGCGCGATCGATGTCGAGCCAGTCCTCATCCGCAAGGTAATGCTGCGCCAGCGGCAGGATGATGTTTTCTTCGATGCGCATGTGGTCGTA
>DASUDU010000057.1:0-11976 GCA_036275435.1 Usitatibacteraceae bacterium
GTCGCTGGCCGGCGAGGACATCCTGCGGCTCATGGAGGGGGTGTACAACACGTTCCACGAGCGCTTCAAGTTCACCAAGATGGACTTTCCGCCGCTCGATTTCGAGGGGCCGCGCAACCGCCTGAATGGCCTGGTCACCAAGACCGAGAACTTCTGCAAGGACCCGGTCAACATCGTCATGACCGAAAAGCGCTTCATGATCCGCAAGTTCTGGCGCATGCTCATCGACGAGGCGCGCAAGATTTTCAACGACGCACGCTCCGACACCGAGCGCTGGCTAGCCGCCGTGCCGCTGCCGCTGGAAACGCAGATCAAGGATCACAAGGCACAGCTTCAGGCGCGGCTCGATGCGCTGGCCAAGGTCAACGAGCGCGGCGGGGCGATCAAGGAGGAGGTGGCCAAGCTGGAGGCGCAACGCGCCGAGATCCAGAAGCGCCTTGCGATGATCACCTCGCTGATCCTCAAGGTGCGCGAAGCGGCGCCCAGCGCGATGCCGGCAGCGGCGGCGCATCCGGAGGCGGCTGCGGCAGCGCCGGCAGCGGCACCCGTTGCCGAACCCAACCCGGAGTTCCTCAAGACCACGCGGACAGTGGCAACAGCGGCGCCGCCGAAGGAATTCCTCACCACCCAGAAACTCGACCTGAGTTCGTTGCGCGGTTCCTGACCGCCCGGCCTTCTCCGAGCGATCAGACCAGGATCACGTCGTACTGCTCCTGGGTATAAGAGGTTTCCACCGAAAGGGTGATCGGCTTCTTGATGAAGTCCTCCAGCGCGGTCATGCTGTTGGCCTCCTCGTCGAGGAAGCGGTCGATGACCGTCTGCGAGGCGAGGATGCGAAACTCCTTGGCATCGAACTGGCGCGCCGAGCGCAGGATCTCGCGCAGGATTTCATAGCACACCGTTTGCGCGGAGCGGATTTCGCCGCGTCCGGCGCATGTCGGGCAGGGCTCGCACAGCACATGGGCCAGGCTCTCGCGGGTGCGCTTGCGGGTCATTTCCACCAGCCCCAATTGGGTAAAGCCATTGACGGTGATGCGGGTGCGGTCGCGCGCGAGCGCCTTGTTGAACTCGGCAAGGACCGCGTTCTTGTGCTCCACGCTGTCCATGTCGATGAAATCGACGATGATGATCCCGCCCAGGTTGCGCAACCGCAATTGCCGGGCGATCGCCTGCGTCGCCTCAAGATTGGTCTTGAAGATCGTGTCGTCGAAGCTGCGGCCGGAGACGAAGGCCCCGGTGTTGACGTCAATGGTGGTCAATGCCTCGGTCTGGTCGATGATCACGTAGCCGCCGGACTTGAGGTCGACGCGCCGCTCCAGCGCACGGGCGATTTCGTCCTCGACCGCGAACAAGTCGAACAGCGGCCGCTCGCCGTGGTAGTGCTCGAGGGCGGCGACCGAGCGGCGCATGTAGCGTCCGGCGAACTCCAGCACGCGGGAGTGGGTCTCGCGCGAATCGACGATGATGCGCTCGGTTTCGCGGGTCACCAGGTCGCGCAGCACGCGCTGGGCCAGGTCGAGATCCTGGTAGAGCAGCGTTTGCGGCGCTGCGCTCCGCGAGGCCTCCTCGAGGCTGCGCCACAGCGTGCCCAGGTATTCTATGTCGGCGGTGAGCTCCTCGTCGCTGGCGGTCTCGGCAACGGTGCGCACGATGAACCCACCGGCCTCGCCCTGCGGCATCAGCAGTTGCAGGCGCTCGCGCAGGTGCTCGCGCTCGGCCTCGTCCTCGATGCGCTGGGAAATGCCGATGTGCTGCTCCCCGGGCAGGTAGACCAGCAGCCGTCCGGCGATGGAAATCTGCGTTGACAGGCGCGCGCCCTTGCTGCCGATCGGGTCCTTGATCACCTGCACGACCAGCGTCTGTCCCTCGTGCAGCAGTTTCTCGATCGGCTTCTGCTCGCCGTTCTTTCCCGCGGGCCAGACGTCCGCGACGTGCAGGAACGCCGCGCGCGCCAGGCCGATCTCGATGAAGGCTGACTGCATGCCCGGCAGGACACGGCCGACGCGGCCCAGGTAGATGTTGCCGACCAGGCCGCGGTTCGAGGTGCGCTCGACATGGAGTTCCTGCACCGCGCCCTGCTCGAGCACCGCGACGCGCGTCTCCTGCGGAGTCACGTTGATCAGGATCTGTTCATTCATCGGTTGGCTGTCGCAGGAGGGCGCCCGGGCGGAACGGGCGCGGGGCGCCCTCGCGCGCGCGGGCTTGGGCTAGAGGGGGACGCCGAATTGTCGCAGGAGCTTGACGGTTTCGTAAAGCGGCAGGCCCATCACACCCGAGTAGCTCCCGGACAATTTCGAGATGAAGCGCGCCGCCATGCCCTGCACCGCGTAGCCGCCCGCCTTGTCCATCGGCTCACCGCTGTCGACGTAGCGTTTCATTTCGTCGTCACCGAGCCGGTCAAACGTCACGAAGCTGGTGGTGAGGATCTGCTCGGTGCGCGTCGTGTCCGAGACCGCAACCGCGGTCAGCACCTGGTGGGTGTTGCCCGACAACAGCGCCAACATCGCCAGTGCATCGACGCGGTCCAGCGGCTTGCCGAGGATCCGTCCGTCGATCGTGACCGTGGTGTCCGCGGTCAGCAACGGCCGCGGCGGCAGCCGCCGCTCACGCATGGCCTTGACGGCGCATTCGGCCTTCAGGCGCACCACGCGCTGCACGTATTGGTGCGGGGTCTCTTCGGGCAGCGGCGCCTCATCCACGTCGCAGCGCGGCGCCTTTTCCCGGGTCAGCATCAGCTCGAAGTGGATGCCTACCTGCTTGAGCAACTCGCGCCGCCGCGGGCTCTTCGAGGCCAGATAGATGATTTCGGGGCTGTGCGTGCTCATGCGCCATTGTAGGCGAACACCCGGCCTTGCTACTCGCGATGGTACGGGTGATTGTGCAACAACGACCAGGCGCGGTAGAGCTGCTCAGCCAGCAGCACCCGCGCAAGCCCGTGCGGCAGGGTCAGCGCCGACAGCGCCAGGGTCTTTGCCGCGCGCTGCTTGATCCGCGCATCGAGGCCGTCGGCACTGCCGATGATGAATGCCGGCTGCGAGCCATCGGCCAGCCAGCCGGCCATCCAGCGCGCCAGCTCCGCGGTTCCGGGCGCCTTGCCGCGCTCGTCGAGTACGATCGGCAGCGCACCCTTGGGCAGGGCCGCCTCGACGCGCGCCGCTTCGCGTTCGAGGATTTGCGCGACGGCGCGCGTTCCGCGCTCCTCGGGCTTGAGCTCGACCAATTCGATGCGCGCCTCGGGCGGCATGCGCCGCGCATAGTCGTCGAAGCCGGCATCGACCCAATGCGGCAGCTTCTGGCCGAATGCAATGATGGTCAGTCTCATCGATCGGTCCGATGCGCAAGGCATCCGACGGAATAACCCGGGAACCGGCGCGGGTTTGCGGCCGGTTTGCCGTCAAAGCCCGCGTCAGGCAAGCCGTTTTGCATGGGGGTGCCCGGCCGGACCCGCGTCAGGCATCCTTGCGCCGGCGCGTTGCCGCCACTTTGCCCGTTCCGCGCTTGACCGTCGCCTTCCCGGTCGCTGCCGTCGAGGTCTTTGATCCGGCCGGCACGCGTTTGCGCGGCGGCTTTTTCGCGCTCGCGGACGCGGCCGCGGAGCCGCGGCGCGACGCGACGGGTGTGTCCGGCTTGGCCGCCGCCGGGGCCTTGCGCGGTTTTGGCGGGTACTCCAGCTTGCCTTCCCCCCACAGCTCCTCAAGCCGGTAGTGGTCGCGCACCGCCGGTTGCATGATGTGCACGACCACGTCGCCGCAATCGACCAGCACCCACTCGCCGCTGTCCTCGCCCTCCTGTCCGTAGATGGTGCCGCCGAATTCCTTCACCTTCTCGATGACATGGCGTGCCAATGCGCGGGTCTGTCGGGTCGAGTCTGCCGACGCGACGGCAATGTGCTCGAACATCGCGGTGAGCTTGGAGACGTTGATCAGCTTGATGTCGCGCGCCTTGATGTCGTCGAGCGCGTCGATGATGACGGTGGTGAGTTTTTTCCGGGCCAAGTCGAGGGTTTCCTTTCAGGTGTAGAGGTGATGTTCGGCAATATAGTCGCATACGGCGTCTGGCGCGAGGCCGGCGATCGACTGCCCGTCGCGAATGCGGCGCCGGATCTCGGTCGAGGAAACGGCCGGCGGCCGGCAGGGCACAACCGATGAACGAAACGCACCGCGAGGATGCACCAGCGGCGCGCCCGCCCGCGCGACGACGGCGAATACCGCCAGGGTGGCCAGCCGTGCCGCCTCGTGCCAGGAGTCGAGCCGCGCGAAACTGTCGCTGCCGATCAACCATTGCAGCTCGACGCCCGGCTGTTCGCCGGCCAGTTCCGCCAGCGTTTCGACCGTGTACGTTGGCCCCTCGCGGACCAGTTCGCGCCCGTCGATGGCGATGCCCGGAAAGGCCCGCTCCAGCATGGCGAGACGGTCGGCCGCCGCGGCGAAGGGCATGTGGCCCTTCTGCCAGGGGTTGCCGGCGGGCATGAGCAGTGCCCGCGACGGCTGCAGGGTCTGGCATGCGGCGTTGAACATGACGACATGGCCGCAGTGAACCGGATCAAACGTACCACCAAAGACCAGCAGCCGGTTCATCGCGTCGTCAACAGGTGCGCGTCGAGGCGATAGTCTGCGCGCAGCCGTCCGGCGGCGGCCTCGGCAATCGTCCGGCATTCCTGCGCGGTCAATGGCGCAAAGGCCGCGGCCCAGGTCTTGGCGTCTCGCCAGGCCGGGAAACGCGGCGATTCGCCCCACAGCCAGTCCGGATGCGTCGCGTTGACGCTGCGTCCGAGCAAATGCATATGTACCTGCCGAAAGGCCTCCGGCGCTTTGTGACCCGGCGGATCTGCAAGTGCGTTCAGCGCCCAGTTCCCGGCCTCCCAGTAGTTCAGGCAACCGCCTTTGAGCTGCGGCAGGACCTCGAGCATGGCGCGCCCGGCCGCAGCAATGAGCCAAGACCAGTCACGCAATTCGTCCGGGCTCAACAAATGCCGTTCCCAGACGATTCGCGGCGGGTTGACCCACAAGTGGCCGCCATCGAGACGATCAACCAGCGGCATGGCCGGCAGCAGCAACGTACCACCGGCGCAGCGCAACAATTCGACCGCTGCGCTCAAGGCGCAAACAGCGCGAGGCGGGTCACGTGCGCACTTCCCCATGGCCGAAGACCACCCACTTTTGGGATGTCAGCCCTTCCAGCCCGACCGGCCCGCGCGCGTGCAGCTTGTCGGTGGAAATGCCGATCTCGGCGCCCAGGCCGAACTCGAAGCCGTCGGCGAAGCGCGTCGAGGCGTTGACCATCACCGAACTCGAATCGACCTCGCGCAGGAAGCGCGCGGCCCGTTCGGGATCGGCGGTGATGATTGCGTCGGTGTGCTGCGAGCCGTAGTGCGCGATGTGCGCCATCGCCTCGTCAAGGCCGCCAACGACGCGGATCGACACCAGCGGCGCGCCGTACTCGGTGTGGTAGTCGGCATCGGTTGCGGCCACCACCCCGGGGAGCGCGGCCGCGGACAGGATCGCGCGACTTTCCGGGCAGGCGCGCATTTCGACACCCTTGCCCGCATAGATCGCGCCGATGCGCGGCAGCACCGCCGGCGCAACCGCGCGCGCCACGAGCAGCGTTTCCATCGTGTTGCAGGTCGAGTAGCGCTGCGTCTTGGCGTTGTCGGCAATCCGCACCGCCATGTCGAGGTCCGCCGCGTCATCGACAAAGACATGGCAGATCCCGTCGAGGTGCTTGATCACCGGGATGCGCGATTCCTCGGCGATGCGCGAGGTCAGGCTCTTGCCGCCGCGCGGGATGATGACGTCGATGCAATCCTTGAGCGCGAGCAGCGCGCCGACGGCGGCGCGATCGGCGGTTGCCACCCATTGCACGGCGTTTGCCGGCAGGCCGGCAGCTTCCAGCCCGGCGACCAGCGCCGCGTGGATGGCACGGTTGGAGCGGATCGCCTCGGAGCCGCCGCGCAGGATGCAGGCGTTGCCCGATTTGACGCACAGCGCCGCTGCATCGGCAGTCACATTGGGGCGCGATTCGTAGATCATGCCGATGACACCCAGCGGAACGCACATGCGGCCGACCTCGATGCCCGAGGGGCGGCGCACCCGCGATTCGATGCGCCCGACCGGATCCTCCAACTGCGCAACCTGGCGCATGCCATCGGCCATGGCTGCGATGCCCTTTTCCCCCAGCGCGAGGCGGTCGAGAAAGGCCGCATCGTGGCCGGCCGCGCGGGAAGCCTCGAGGTCCTCACGATTGGCCGCGAGGATCTCCGCCTGGCACGCCTCGATGCGGCTCGCCGCTTCGAGCAGCGCGCGGTTCTTCTGCTCGGCGGATGCCCGGGCGAGCAGGCGGCTGGCCGCGCGCGCGGCGCGCCCGAGTTCCTGCACATACGCGCCGACGTCGTCGATCGCGGCAACCGGGCGGTCGTTCATGCGCACTCCTCAGGCCGCCTTGAGCCAGGCATGGCCGGCGATCGCCAGGGCAAGCGCCTCAAGCGCTCCCCACGGCTCGCGCGATTCCAGGCCCTTGATGGCGCGGTCGGCGTGCGCCGCCTTGAGGAACAAGGCACGGACCGAGCGCGCCGAGTGGCGGCGGGCCAGCGCCTCGAGGCTGCGCGCTTTCGCCGGAAACGGCGCACGCCCCGCGCGTGTGAGATTCATTGCGCGCGCCAGCAGTCGCAGTTCATTGACCAGCACCCAAAGCACCAGCGGGGGTGCTTCGCCTTCGGCCTTCAGGCCGTCCAGCATGCGCACCAGGCGCGGCGCGTCGCCCGCGGCCAAGGCGTCGGGCAACTGGAAAACATCGAAACGCGACACGTCCGCCACCGCCTCGTCGACCATCGCGCGCGAAATCTGGCCGGGTGGACAGAGCAGCGCAAGCTTGCGGATTTCCTGCTGGGCGGCCAGCAGGTTTCCTTCCACCCGGTCGGCCAGGTGTTCGAGCGTTTCCTCGTTCATCGATTGCTGTTGCAGCGCAAGCCTACCGGCCAGCCAAGCCGGCAGGCGCGCGCGTTCCACCGGCATGGCCTCAATCAGCGTCCCGGCCGCGCACAGCGCAGCAAACCACTTGCCTTGCCGCACCTGCCAGTCGAGTTCGGGCAACAGCACCAGCGTGATGGTGTCCTCGGGCAGGCGCGCGCAAAACGATTCGATTGCAGCCGAACCTTCGCGCCCGGGCTTGCCGGTGGGGATGCGCAATTCGAGCAACCGGCGCGAGGCAAACAGCGAAAGCGTGTTTCCGGAAGCCAGCAGCCGCGACCAGTCGAAGCCGGGCTCCGCGGTCAGCACTTCGCGTTCGCTGTAGCCTTCGGCGCGCGCGCGCGCGCGAATCGCCTCGGCAACATCGAGTGCGGCCAGCGGCTCGGCGCCAAAGACGACATAGAGCGCCGCGAGGCGCGCAGGCGGGTTTTGCAGGAACTTCTCGGCCGAACTGGGAGTCATGGTGTTCCGGAATTGTGCCAGATCGAGGCAGCGGCCATTGGCGTTGCGTGATCGGGAGGATCCGTGCAGGTGCGCAAAGCACGGCGCTAGCAGGCAAACCGTTCGTCGGCCAAAGTACGCCGCTTACGCCTTTCTGGTATCAATTCTTTACAGACTGCAGTGCCTAAGGTGCTGTTTTTCACAGGGTTTTTGCGTAGTGCCGCGTAGAGTAGGTGTCAGGCGGCGCACAACCATGCGACCCACCAATGCAGCAAAAAATCCACCAACCGTTCAACAGGAAATTGCCATGAAAAAGCTCCTTCTTACTGCCTCGATCGCCGCTGTTGTTGCCGGTTTTGCGGCTCCGGCTTCCGCGGCCACCGTCTCGAACAACTTTAATGTGCAGGTTGCCCTGGCGGCGGTCTGTACCGCCAACGTCGCAGCAACCCCAACGCTGGACTTCGGCACCTACACGGCCTTCGGCGCGGCCTCCACGCCGGCCCCGACCACAACGTTTACCTACAACTGCACGCGCGGTCTGGCTGCCCCGACCGTTGCCTTCGACACCGTCAACGGCACGGCCGCAGGGTATGGCGTCCTGGCGGGCCTGAACTATCAGGTTACTGCCGGCGCACCGACGCAGACGGCTGCCGGTACCGCGGCGACCGCAGTTGCGGGCGGCGTCGGCACCGCCGCAACATGGTCAGTCAGCGTCACGGGCGCCATGGCTGCGGGCCAGGCTGGCGACTGCGGCGGCGGTACGGCCGCAGCCTGCACCCCGGCGACGGCTTCGCACGTTCGCACGCTGATCGTTACCTACTAAGCCGATCAGATTAACTCGTCTTACCCGGCCAGGCATAGAGATGAAGTTTGTGCCTACTTTTCGAAAGGCCCTCAGCGCGCTGGGCCTGTTGTCCAGCGCGTTGTGCTTGGCAGGCGCGCACGCGCATGCGGCAAGCGTCGACAATGGGTTTGTCGTCAAGGTCTCCGTTCTGCCCGCAGGTAGTTCCGGCGGTGGGGGCGGGTCGGGTGGTGGCGGCTCAGGAGGCGGTTCCGGGGGTGGCAGCGCAGGCGGCAATGCCGGTTCCGGCGGGGGATCCGCCGGCTCCGGCCTTCCGCCCAACTTCGGTTTCTGCCGCAACAGCTCGACTGCCGGAGCGTTCGGCGCGACGGTGACCGTGGTGTGCTCCACCGGCGTGGTGGTCGACTTGGCGCCGGGCCGGCGCACCTTCCCTTTGGCGCCCATGCACGGTGGCGCCTTCCGCTATGTCACGCAGGCCTATTGGAACGGCGAGTGGATCGACTCGATGGACAATCCTCCCGGGACTGGTACCATTACTTCTTGGCGCTTGGTGCGTTTATCGGATCGCAACTTCCTCGAACTGACCGTAGGCTGGTGACCGGTGGAGACTGAAACCGAACAATCGCGGCGCGCATGCTGCGCAATCCAAAACGTGCTCAAAGGGCTGCTTGCCGCGATCGGCACCGTGTCTGCAGTGAGCGCGCAGGCGGGCAATTTCAGCGTCACGCCGGTGCGCATTTTCATGGCACCGCAGGATCGCGCCATTGCCGTCACGCTCACCAACGAGGGCGCGGACGAATTGCTGATGCAGGCCGACGTGTACCTGTGGAAGCAAAAGCCCGGGGGCGAGGACGATCTGACGATGTCCGAGGACTTGTTCCTCTCGCCGCCGATCATCAAGCTCGCGCCCAAGGCCAGGCAGGTGGTTCGCCTGGCCATGGTCAAACCGCCCAAGTCCGGTCCGCAGCAAACCTATCGCCTGATCATCCGCGAGGTTCCCGAGGTCAAGACCGAGGACAAGAAGGTCCAGGTGCAAATCGCGCTGGCCTTTTCGCTGCCGGTGTTCATCACGCCGCCCAATGCGCAGCGGCAGGTGGCCTGCTCGCTGGCGCGATCCAGTGCCGAAGAAGCGAAGGCCAGCTGCGAGAACAGCGGCACGGCCTACGCGCAGATCCGCGAATTCGCATTGACCAGCGCTGCTGGCGACAAGCTTGCCGCGCGCGATGCCGGCGGGTACATCCTGCCCGGCATCAGCCGCACTTTCGAACTCAAGGCCGCCTCGGGCAAACTCCCGTCCGGCAAGGCCAAACTCACGGCAACGTTCGACGATGGGGCCAGCCAGACATTCGACGTGACGCTCGCCGACTGAGCGGCGCGGCGCAATGGCCCATGAACAGCCGTTCCCTCCCGATGGCCATTGCGCTTTGCGCGCTCATTGTCCTGTCGAACCCGCAAAGGCATGCCTCTGCCGCAGCAGCTGATCCGGTTCCGCCGCCCGTAGCCGCGGTGCGCATGCTGCCCATGGAAGTGACCGTCAATGGCCTCAAGAGCGGCGCATGGCTGCTCATGGAAAAGGACGGCGTGCTGTATGCCCCGCTTGACGCCTTCGAGGAGTGGCGCGTGCGCCTCGACCCGAAAGCCGCGCCGATCGAATTCAAGGGCCAATCGTACGCCTCGCTTGCATCCATTCCCGGTTTCCGGTTCAAGGTCGATTTCTCGACCCTGTCGCTGTCCATCCAGTTTTCGCCCGAGGCGTTTGCCGGGTCCGACCTGCGCCGCGAACAGCCGATCCGGCTCAAGGTCAGCCCGGTGTTGTCGAGCGTGTTCGTCAATTACGACATCAATGTCGCGGCCAACTCCTATCGCAACGCGGCGTCCACGCAGGACCTGGGACTGATTACCGAGTGGGGGCTGTCGACCGGGCTGGGTGTGCTGACGGTCAGCCATGCCGGGCGCAACCTGCTGTCGAACCGCGCGCTCGGCGAAAGTCGCCAATGGTCGCGGCTCGAAACCACCTTCACGCGCGATTTTCCGGAGCGCAACCAGACCTTGCGCCTGGGCGACAGCACGACGCGGCCCGGCTTGAGCGGTCGCAACGCGTATTTCGGCGGCATCCAGTTCGCCACCAACTTCGCGCTGACCCCGGGATTTGTGCGCCAGCCGCTGCCGCGCCTGCAGGGGATCTCCGCAGCGCCCTCGACCGTCGAGCTCTACGTCAACGACGTGCTGCGGCAGGTCTCGAACGTGCCGACCGGCCCGTTCACGCTCGACAACTTTCCGGTGCTCTCCGGCGGCGGCGAGGCCAGGCTCGTGGTGCGCGACATCCTTGGCCGCGAAACGGTCATCTCGCAATCGTTCCTGACCAGCGCGCAGCTGCTCGCGCCGGGGCTCGACGACTGGAGCCTGGAAGCCGGGCGGATCCGCGATTCGCTCGGCATCGGCAGCGGCCGATACGGCGCGCGCTTTGCCGCGCTCACCTGGGCGCGCGGCTTGAACGATGCGCTGACCGTCGAGTTGCGCGGCGAGGCTACCGGCGAATTCCGCCAGGGCAGCCTCGGCTTTGTCAGCGCGCTGCCGCAATACTTCCTTGGACATGCGGCGTTTGCTGCCAGCCGGCATGAGCGCCTTGGAGCCGGGCAATCGTGGCTGGTCGGCCTCGAGCGGCAGGGCTTGCGCAACAACCTGAGCCTGGAAATCCGCGGCGCCAGCCGCGGTTTCCGCCAGCTCGGACTCGATGACACGACTCCGGCCTACCGGCGGCAGGCGGCCGCCAACTGGACCTATGCGGCCGAAGGCGGCACCAGCCTGGGCCTCGGGCTGGCGCGCATCGAAGCCTATGACGCGCAGCCTGTGACCACGCTTTCGGCCAATCTCACATTCCGGGTGCTCGGCCAGGGCAATCTTGCTTTCAATGCCACGCGGGCGATTTCCGGAGGGACCGGCACGTCCAGCGGCATGACCCTGACCCTGCCGCTGGAGCGCCAGCGCATCCTGTCGTCCTCGATCAGCCATCGCAGCGGCGGTACCGATGCCTATGCCGCGCTGGCGCAGAACCCGGGCCCGGACAGCAATCTGGGATGGCGCATGCTGGCCGGGGAACAGCAGGGCAGCGCCCGCGTCGAGGGCGGCAGTTACCATCAGGGTCGTTACGCCATCAGCACCGCCGATGTCAGCCTCAACCGGGACCAGCGCGCGTTGCGGCTTGGCGCGAAGGGCGGGCTGGTGTTCACCGACGGCCAGTTGTTTGCCACCCGCCGCGTCGATGACAGCTTCGCGCTCGTCGAGGTGGCCGGCTACGGCGGCATCGGCATCGGCATCGGCAACACGACCCTCGCGCGCACCGACGAAAAGGGCACCGCGCTGGTGCCGCGCCTGAATGCCTACCAACCCAACGCCATCCGCCTGAATCCGCGCGAGCTGCCGCTCAGCGCCGAGCTCGACACGATCGAGCAGACGGTGGTGCCGCCGTGGCGCAGCGCCGTCAAGGTGGTGTTCCCGGTGCGCTCCGGGCGCGGAGCGCTGGTCCGTATCGTGTTCGATGACGGCCAACCCGCGCCGGCCGGTTCGACGGTGCGCATTGTCGGCGACAAGCAGGAGTTTTTTGTTGCGCGCCGCGGCGAGGCTTTCGTCACCGGATTGCAGTCGACGAACCAGCTGGACCTGTCGTGGAACGGCAAGACCTGCCGGTTCGCCGTGGACCTGCCGGCGGCTTCCGAAGACGAGTATCCACGCATCGGGCCGCTGGCCTGCAAAGGAGTGCCGCGATGA
>DASUDU010000058.1:0-2878 GCA_036275435.1 Usitatibacteraceae bacterium
CGCGTGCGGATCGAACTCGGCATCGCCGCACATGCCGTAGACCTCGGAGGTCGACGGGAAGACGATGCGCTTCCTGTACTTCACGCAGGCGCGCACGAACGGCAGGTTGGCCTCGAAGTCGAGTTCGAACACCCGCAGCGGCTCCTGGACGTAAGTCGAGGGCGTGGCGATCGCCACCAGCGGCAGCAGCACATCGCACTTCTTGATGTGGTATTCGATCCACTCCTTGTTGATGGTAATGTCGCCTTCGAAGAAATGAAAGCGCGGGTTGTCGAGGAACGGCTTGACGCGGTCGGTGTTCATGTCCATGCCGAAGACCTGCCAATCGGTCTTCTCTAGAATGCGCTTGGACAGGTGGTGGCCGATGAAGCCGTTGACGCCAAGAATCAGGATTTTTTTCATACGGAGAGGGTCGAAGAGTTGGACTTCGCGCTTGCACGAGCTTCGGCCTTGCGACCAACGGCCCCGGCAAAGCCCATGAACATGAAGGCCATGTTACCCGCACCGGGCAACAGCAGCGCGACCAGGATGCTGACCACGCACAGCGCCATGAGCATGAAGGTGCGGGCGCGGGCGCCGGCCAACTCCGGCGCGCTCATCGGCTGTGCGCACAGTTCCGGGTGGCGGTGGATGTAGCGCCAGATCAGTTGGGCAAAGATCGCCACGCACAGCATGGTGCCGGCATAGACCATCTGGCTCGCCAGCGCCCGGCCGTATTCGCCGGTCAGCGCCGAGGCAAACGGCATGAAGCTGACGAAGCCGAGGAACGCCAAGTTGAGCGCGACCAGCTTGCCGTCCACGTGACGCACGCCGTTGAAGGCGCGGTGGTGGCCCCACCAGAACATTGCCAGCACAAAGAAGCTCACCAGCCAGCCGATGAATTTCGGCAACAGGTGGACCAGGGCCTCGATCAGCTCGGCATTGGTCTTGACGTGCAGCGCCTCGGGGACCTTCAGCTCGATAACCAGCAGCGTCATGGCCACGGCGAAAATGCCATCGGTCAGGGCGTCGGTGCGGTGCTTGCTCATACCGTGACCACTCATAGGCGGTGCCTGCCGCTGCCGAAGCGTGCCGCCAGCATGACCTCGTTGTGCGGCATGCCGTCGATTTCCGCCTCGAGGAGTCGCAGCATCCGGCCGTCGCCGCAAAGCGCGATGACCATGTCGTTGCCGACGTTGAGGATTCCCGGGGTGTCGTGCATCAGTTGCGGTGGAGACAGTTGGGTGCGGGTGATTTTGACGGTTTCGCCGTTGATGGCGGCGGTTGCGCCGGGGTAAGGGGGCGCGACACCGCGAACCAGATTATGGATGTTTCGTGCCGAATCGCGCCAGTCGATGCGGCCATCCTCAGGTTTTCGTCCGCCGAAGTAACTGCCCTGGCTCAGGTCCTGTGCCGCGAATACCGCGCTGCCGTCGATCAGACGCGGCAGCGAACGCGCAAGCACCAGCGCGGCGGCTGTGGTTACGCGCTCGAAGACCAGTCCCGCGGTATCGTCCGGCCCGATCGGCACCGCTTCCCGGTCGACGATCCGTCCGGCATCGGGTTTTTCAACCATTTCATGCAACGTGGCCCCGGTCTCGGTTTCCCCCTTGATGACGGCCCAGTTGATCGGCACCCGGCCGCGGTACTTGGGCAGCAGCGAACCGTGCATGTTGAGTGCGCCGCGCGGCGCGAGCGCCAGCAATTCCGGCCGGAGCATGAAACGGTAATAGAACGAGAAGAGGAAGTCGGGCTTGAGGGAGCGGACGCGCGCGATGAATTCCGGCGTGTTCGGGTCCTCCGGCATCACCACCTCGATGCCACGCGCGGCGGCCAGATCCGCGACCGACCCGAACCAGATGTTTTCCGCCGGGTTGTCTGCATGGGTCACCACCAGCGGCACGTCGATGCCGTGCTCCAGGAGGACTTTGAGGCAGGCGACGCCGACGTTGTGGTAGGCGAAAACGACCGCAGAGGTCATTCGCGTTTTTCCAGGACACCCTGGATCAGGTAGCGCGGCCGCTCGCGCACTTGCTCGTAGATGCGGCCGACGTATTCGCCGAGCAGGCCGATGCCGAACAGCGTCACGCCGATCAGGAAGAAGGCGATGCCGAACAGGGTGAACAGTCCTTCGGCCTCGGGACCGATCAGCAGGCGGCGAATGGCCAGGAACACGACGAAGGCCAGCGAGAGGAGCGAGATGGCGATGCCGGCCAGCGAGAACACCTGCAGGGGCAGCGTGGAAAAACCGGTCATCAGGTCGAAGTTGAGCTGGATGAGCTTGTAGAGCGAATATTTCGACTCACCGGCGGCGCGTTCCTCGTGCTCGACCGTGACCTCCACCGGGTTGCTGGCAAACGAATAGGCCAGCGCCGGGATGTAGGTGCTGCTGTCGCGCGTCATGTTGATCGCGTCGATGATGCCGCGACTGTAGGCGCGCAGCATGCAGCCCTGGTCGGTCATCTTGATGTGGGTGATGCGTTCGCGCAGGCGGTTCATCGCCCGCGATGCGAGATGCCGCCAGGCGCTGTCCTGGCGCTGCCGGCGGATGGTGCCGACGTAGTCATGGCCCGCGTCCATTTGCGCAATCAGCTTGCCGATTTCCTCGGGCGGGTTCTGCAGGTCGGCATCGAGCGTGACGATGCGCTGTCCGCGGCATTTTTCGAACCCGGCCATGATCGCCATGTGCTGGCCGAAGTTGCCGTTGAACAGGATTACGCGGGTGACATCCGGGCGCCGCTCGAACTGCTCGCGCAACAGCGCCGCGGAGCGGTCGGTCGAGCCGTCGTTGGTGAACAGCACTTCGTAGCTGCGCCCCAGCGCGTCCAGTGCCGGATAGAGGCGCGCGAACAGCGCCGGCAGTCCGGCCTCCTCGTTGTAGACGGGGATGACGACGGAC
>DASUDU010000059.1:0-2739 GCA_036275435.1 Usitatibacteraceae bacterium
TACGCGATGCACCACCCGGGCGGCTCGCTTGGCCGGCGCCTGTTGATGCACGTGGCCGATGTCATGGTCACCGGAGAGCGCGTGCCGATGGTCGATGAGGGTGCGCTGCTGCCGGCGGCGATCATGGAAATGTCCAAGAAAGGGCTGGGCATGACCGCCGTCATCGACGCCGACCGGCGCCTTGTCGGCGTGTTCAGCGACGGCGACCTGCGCCGCACGCTGGAAAGCCATGACCACCTGCGCAGCGTGAAGGTGTCGGAGGTGATGAACCGCAACCCGAAGACCATCACGGCCAACAAGCTGGCTGTGGAAGCCGCCGAGTTGATCGAGCGTCACAAGATCGGTTCCAGCGGATTGCTGGTGGTTGACGCCGACCGGACCCTGGTCGGCGCGGTTCACGTCCTTGAACTGATGCGAGCGGGAGTCCTGTAATGAGCAACAATGTGTACCACGACTTGGCCGAGGACGTGCTGTGGCGCGCGCGGCGCATCCGCCTGGCGATCTTTGACGTCGACGGGGTGCTGACCGACGGCCGTTTGTACTACGGCCCGGATGGCGAAGTGTTCAAGGCCTTCAACAGCCTCGATGGCCACGGCATCAAGATGCTGATCGACAGCGGCATCGAGGTGGCGATCATCTCCGGCCGGTCCGGCGCTGCGCTGGAGCGGCGCGCCGCCGACCTGGGCATCCGGCGCCTGCACACCGGTGTGTCGGACAAGCGTGCAACCTTCGAGACCCTGCTCGCCGAATTGAAGCTCGACCTTGCCCAATGCGCCGCCATCGGCGACGACATCGTCGACCTGCCGATTCTCGCGCAGTGCGGCTTGAGCGCTGCCGTGGCCAACGCCCCGCGATACCTGAAGGAGCGCGTGCATTTTGTCACCCGCGAACGCGGCGGCGAGGGTGCCGCACGAGAGTTCTGCGACCTGATTCTCGATGCGCGCGGCGAATTGGCGCACCAGATCCGCCATTACGGTGCCTAGCAAATCGCCGCGCCTGCCGGTGCCTGCGCGGTTGGCCGCACCTTGAGCGAGCCGTTTTTCGCGCAGTGTCCGCGCGGCTTGGCGGGTGTGCTGGCCACCGAACTGGCCGCGCTTGGCGCGGTGGATTGCGTTGGCGGCGAAGCGGGCGTGGCCTTCGCCGGCGATTGGGCGGTTGCCTACCGCGCAAACCTTGAATCGCGCATCGCCACGCGCATCCTCTGGCGGGTTGCCGAATTTGATTACCGCGACGAGCACGACATCTACGATGCCACGTTCCTCTTGCCGTGGAGCGCCTGGTTCCTGCCCGAGCGCACGCTCAAGGTCGAGATCAGCGCGCACCGCGCGCCGGTCCAAAGCCTCGACTTCACGACGCTCAAGGTCAAGGACGCCATCTGCGACAAGTTTCGCGAGGTTTGCGGCAAACGGCCGAGCATCGCCCGCCGCGAGCCCGATATCCGCGTGCACGCGCACCTGGAAGCCACCCGGGCGGCACTCTACCTGGACCTGTCGGGCGAGGCGCTGTTCAAGCGCGGGCGGCGCGACGAAACGGGTGTTGCGCCCCTGAAGAAAAACCTTGCCGCAGGCATCATTGCCTTGTCCGGCTGGCGGCCCGACGACGCCTTCCTCGACCCGATGTGCGGTAGCGGCACGTTTCTGGTCGAGGCCGCCGAGATCGCCCTGGGCATCGCGCCCGGGCTGTCGGGGGGGGCGCAGCGCCCGTTCGCGCTTGAGCGGCTCCTGACATTCGATGCGCGCTTGTGGAGCGATACCTTGGCCGCGGCGCGCGCCCGTGCGGCCCCGGTACGCGCCCTGGCCCTGTTCGGCTCCGACCTGTACGGCGATGTGCTCAAGCAGGCCCGTGAAAACCTCGCGGCCAACGGCATTCTCGACGCCGTGCAACTCAAGCAGGCGAACGTGGTGGAGATTTCCGCGCCCGCGCCCTCCGGGGTCTGGGTCACCAATCCGCCCTATGGCGAGCGCCTGGGCGATGCGGAGGCGCTCGCCCGGCTCTATCCAGCACTGGGTGATGTCTTGAAAAAGAAGTTCACCGGTTGGCGCGCGTATTTTTTCACCAGCGATTTCACCCTGGCCAAGGCGATCCGCCTCTCCGCGAGCAAGCGCACGCCCCTATACAACGGCAAGATCGAATGTCGCCTGTTCGAATACAAGATCGTCGCCGGCACAAACCGCGCCGGCCCGCCTACCGATGGATGATCAGCCGCTCGCGTTGCCGGAACAGGAATTCCGGCGCGATGCCGAGCATCGAACGGACGGTGCGCGACAGGTGCGCGGAATCGGCAAACCCGGCTGACAGGGCGGCAGCGGTCAGCGACTGTCCGCCGATGGCCAGGTCGAGCGCACGACGCATCTTCTGCCAGAGCAGGTAGCGGCGCACCGGGACTCCAACGGTATCCTTAAAGATATGGGCGAACCGCGACGGTGACAGGTGCACGCGTTCGGCCAACGCTTCCAGGCTGGCGTATTGATCGGGGGACTCGCGCAGAAAGGCCAGCGCGCTGGCCACGCGCGGATCGATGTGCAGGTCCGGGCTGCGCTCATCGATGCCAGCGCCGAACATCGACGCAAGCAGCCGATCGGCTTCGTCGAGTGTGGTTTGCGGGTTGCTGAGCAGACGGTTGGCTTCGTCTCCAGCCAGCGGGCAGCGAAAGGCCCTGGGCACGTTGTCCTGGCCGGCCGTCGCGGTGCGAAAACTCGCGCTTTCCGGCTCCCAATACAGGGCGGCAATGCGCTCGGT
>DASUDU010000060.1:0-9814 GCA_036275435.1 Usitatibacteraceae bacterium
AATCGTGTGCGGGCCGGTGAATTTGGCATGGCCCTCGATCACCGTGACGTTCTTGGCCGCATCGAGCCAGGCGCGCACACCGTCGCGCGACTTTTGCACGATCGCGTCCTTGCGCGCCATCACGGCGGCCATGTCGACGCAAACCGGGCCGGTGCCCAGGCCGTATTCGCCCGCGCGGGCCAGCATGCGCGCGACTTTGGCGGAGGCTACCAGCGTCTTGGTTGGCACGCAGCCATTGTTGACGCAGGTGCCGCCGAACCGCTGACGCTCGATGATCGCCGTCCTGAGCCCCTCGCGTCCGCACCGCACCGCCAGCGCCGGCCCCGCCTGCCCCGCGCCCACCACGATCGCATCGAATTGTTCGGCCATGATTTCCCCCGTTTGATGTGGCGTATGTCGCGCGCCGTCTTGCGGGCTTACGCCGCGTCGGGCTTCGGGTAGGGTAAATCGCGCCTGCCCGTGCTACCGTCGCCGCCATGACCTCGCAGGGCAAACGCGGCCGCCCACCGCACGCCGATCAGCTTACCCCCGCCGAATGGCGCGTGGTGCAACTGGTGCGGCACGGGCTTTCCAATCCGCGCATTGCCGCGCAACTGGGGGTCAGCCCCGACGCGGTGAAGTTCCACGTCGCCAACATCCTGATGAAGACCAGCCTTGCCGACCGCCGGGCGATCCGCCACTGGGACGCGATCGCAAAGTCGAGCCTGCTCCACGGAAAGGAAACCACCATGAACGACGCATTGAGCCTCGGCGCGATCGGCCAGATCGCGCGCACCGTGGCCGACATCAAGGCTGCTGAGTCCTGGTACAAGGACGTGCTGCGCCTGCCGCACCTGTACACGTTCGGCAACCTGGCGTTTTTCGATTGCGGCGGCGTGCGCCTGTTTCTTTCCGAGGGCGATGGCGGCGGAGGGGGTGATGGCGCATCGATCCTGTATTTCCGCGTGGCGGACATCCACGCCGCGCACGCGGCGCTCAAGGCGCGCGGCGCCGAATTTACCGACGCCCCACACATGATTCATCGCCACGCCGACGGCACCGAGGAATGGCTGAACTTTTTCAAGGACAACGAGGGCCGGCCGCTGGCGATCCTGGCGCAGGTGAAACCGGAAGCCCATTGAGATGGAGTTGTCGCATCCTTGATGCGGCGGGAGCGGTGAAGGGCTCCACTGGACGTGCAGTCCCTGCCGATACCAGGTCCGGTTACCCGGCGAGCACGGATGAAGGCCGTGCCGATCCCTGGGCGTGGCGGCTTCCTGGTACCGGCCGAATCCAGGCGGCCATTCAAGACCGGGCAGTGCCTGCACAAGAAAATTGCCCGGTTCGTTTACAGGTTCGCCCGATCCTGCAACACTTGTCTACCGTCACAGCCCGAACCCGTGACATTCCATGCGTGAACCGGCCGCAACGCGCAGCTACTTCATCGACCGCCTTCGCGTCGGGCTGACGATGCTGGTCATCGCGCACCATACTGCGATCACGTACGGTGCAATGGGCGGCTGGTTCTATCGCGAGGCGGTGCCGCAGGGCAGCCTCTCCAGCCTGTTGCTGTCGCTGTTTTGCGCGGTGAACCAGGCCTTCTTCATGGGCATGTTCTTCCTCATCGCGGGGTACTACACGCCGGCATCGTTTGCCCGCAAGGGCACGCAGCGCTTTCTCGTCGACCGCCTGATTCGCCTGGGCATTCCCTTGTTGGTGTTTGGTTACTTCCTGGGACCGATGACCGTTGCCATTGCCGGGATGCCGGCAGGCAAGGAATTTTTTGAAACGTGGGGAAGGCTCGCGCAGCAATTTCGCTTCGTCGGCGGCCCGCTGTGGTTCGCGCAGGCATTGCTTCTGTTCGCGGCGGCTTACGCGATCTGGACGCTCGGCTTCCGGCGCGCCGGCGATAGCGCGCCAGGCAAGGTACCCGCCGCACGCTGGTGGCTGGCGGCCGCGCTCGGCGTCGGATTGGCGTCCCTGTTGCTGCGTCAGTGGGTGCCGGTCGGCAAAGAGTGGTGGGGCCTGCAGGTCGGCTACTTTGCCTCATACATCTTTCTGTTTGCTCTCGGCTGCGTCGCGGCAAGGCCGGGCTGGCTGGAGCGCATCACGCGGGCCGAGGCCGCGCCCTGGATGGTCGTCAGCCTGCTGGCGATTCCCATGCTTCCCGTCGCAATGAAATCGGTGGAGAACCCGGCCAGCTTCCTGACCGGCTGGACGCTCGCTGCTGCGGCATACGCATTCTGGGAGCCTTTCGTCGCCTGGGGAATCATTGCCGGGTTGTTGTGGCTGGTGCGCGAGCACGGCAATCAGCCCCATCCGTTATGGCAGGCCCTTGGCGAGCGCGCCTACGGTGCCTACATCGTTCACCCGCCCGTCATCGTCGGCATTGCCGTGGCTTTGCATGGGTGGCAAGCGCCGCCATTCGTGATGTTCCTGACGGTCGCCGCGTGCGGGATTGCCGGATCGTTCGCCCTCGCGGGTCTTCTGCTGGGATTGCCGGGGGCGCGACGGGTCCTGTAATGACCACCTTCTGGTCCGGGCCCGATTGCGCAAGGCGGTGCACGCCGCCCGTGAATTGGCGGCCCAACGCGCGAAGGCGGCTTAACTGTCGCCTTCCCAGAGCGGGATGGACTGGATCATCTGCCGCGCGCTCACGCCATTGCTATCGGCCGCATCGAGCGAGCTTCCCGCGGCGACGAGCATGCGTGCGACTTGCACGTGCTGGTTCGCCAAGGCCTCGTGCAGCGGCGTATGCCCGCGGTCGTCGGCTGCATTGGGGTCGGCTCCGGCATCGAGCAACAGCCTTACCGCCCGGGTGTCTCCCCGCAGCGCCACCACATGCAACGGCGTGTTCCGCTTCGCACCGCACATGGTCGCGCTCGGGACAGCCGTGCTGGCGAAATCCGCAAGCGCGGCGATTTCCTTCAACAACGCGTCAAGCCGATCGGTCTCCATGAGGGCCTGCCTTCCTGCGTGCGTTGAAAACCCGCGGGATGCAAGCCCGCGGATTCGCGCCGTTCAGCGCGACGCCCGCGCCAAAAGCGACCATTGGAAAAAATGATACGCCCGAATCCGATCCGCAGTGTCAAACTGGTCGGCAAGCGGCGCCGTGCCGGTTGCTAGACTAAGTCCAAGTTGCCTTTGCAACGATGACAGCTCCCGGCCTCTGCGGCAGCGGCGGCAGGTGGCGGCGTCGGGATTCGAACGGAGGAATCGCATGAGTGAAGGCCTGATATTTGTTCTGGTGATCGGCGCCTTGGTGCTGGTCGCGGTTGCGCGTGTGTTCTTTTCCGCGCGCGCCCAGCGGCGCCGCGAACAGGCTGCCGCAACGGAAAAGGCGCGCAACGAGGCGCTGTTCCGCTCGATGTTTCCGGAACTGCAGCCGCTCTACCACCCGGAGCGGCTGGTGGAATTTGTCGAGGCGCGCATCAAGGGCAAAGCCAACGCACGCGGCAAGCGCGAGTGGGATTGGAACAACCCTCCCGGTTTCCCCGGCTTGCGCGCGCGGATCGCGGCCACGGAAAAGGGGGAACGCGTGATGCTCACAAGGCCGGATGGCAAGGCCGCGGGCGAGTTCCTCTACGAAGCCGCGCCAAAGATCGGCGTGATGCGCGTGGGCAAGGGCAAGCTCACCATCGACCTGAGCAACCGGCCGGCTCCGCGCGTGCGCTACTGGCACCCGGAGCGCCAATTCAAGTGGTCACTCAAGGGCTGGGTGTTCAACACGCCCATGGCCGACGAACCGTTCAGTACGTCCAGTTCCGAAACAAGCAGCTCATCGTTCACCTCGTCCTCGTCCGATTCGCGCGCGACCACGGCCGCGCTGGTGGGCGCCGGTGGCGCGTTTGATGGCGGCGGCGCGGCGGGCGGTTGGGACTCCTCGGCCGGCGGCGGCCCCGCGCCGGAGGCGCCTTCCATTGGCGGCAGCGAAAGCGCCGCTGCGACCGCCTACTGATCGGCATGACCAGCCCGTCGCTGGTCGCCGCAGGATGCGCCGATCCGCTTGCGCGTGGAGCTGCACTGCCGCCAGTCCGGGTGTTGATGGCCTCGCTGGCCCGTGGCGGCGCCGAACGCATCGTTCTCGATTGGCTGGGTGCGGAAGCCGCGCGCGGGCGCCGCGTCGAACTGGCCGTGGTGCACGCGCGGGCCGATGAATATGCGCTGCCGCCGAACATCGGCCTGCTGCGCCGCAATGGCGAAAGCCCGGAGGTTTTCGCGGACCGGATCGCCGCGCGCTGGCGCTCATCGCCCGCGCCCGTTTCCGTGCATCTGGTGCCCGATGCGCTGATGGCGCGCCTTTGGCAGGCCGGCTTGGCCACCATCCCGGTGCTGCACAACACCCGCGAGGGCTGGCGCAACGCGCCGGATACGTGGCAAACGCGCGACGTGCCGCTGGCCATCGCCTGCGCCAACGCCGTGCGTGCCGAGGCGCTGGCTGACGGCAGCCGCGTGCCATTGGCGGTGATCCGGCACCGCCCGCAAATGGGCGCTGCCGCGGCCGACCCTGAGGCGCGCCGGCGCCTGCGCACCGAATGGAACCTCGAGGACGACGCGTTCGTCATCGGCGTGGTGGGTGCATTCAAGCCGCAGAAGGACCACGCCCGCGCGGTCGACGTGCTGGCGGCAATGCCGGCGCAGCGCAAGGCCCTGCTGGTCATCCTCGGCGGCACGCTCGATGCGGGCGGACTGAAGGAGCTGGATCGCGTGGCCACTCGCGCAGCGCATCACGGCGTGGCCGGCGCCTTGCGGCTTCCCGGTTGGGTGCGGGAGATGGAGTCCTGGTATGCCGCGTTCGACGCCGTGCTCAACGTCAGCCGGCACGAGGGCTTGTCCATGGCGACGCAGGAGGCACTGGCCGCCGGTCTGCCGGTGGTGGCGCTCGACGTTGGCGGGCAGGCGGAAATTGCGCATCCGTCCCTCGCGCTGCTGCCCGCCGACTCGACGGCAGCGCGGATCGCGAGCACGCTTGCCGCGTTGCCGTTGCGGCGCACCCTGCAACTGGAAGCCGCACCGCGATTCCCGCGCATCTGGAGCGTGCCGCTGGGCATCCGTCGCGCAGCGATGCGCGGGCATGAACATCCGCTCGATACCCTGTTCGTCACCGCCAACCTCAACGCCGGCGGGGCGCAGCGCTCATTGGTGAACCTGGCCTGTGCGATCGGCCACCGGCTACGCATCTCCATCGCCGTCTGCGGCGCAACGACGCAGCCGGTGTTTGCCGCAGAACTGGCCCGGGCAGGAATCCGCTGCTTTCGCCCGGCATCGAGCGCCGATTCATTCGAAGTGGCTGAGGGGGTGCTGGCAGAGGCCACCGCCCGCGGCGCGCGCACGCTGTGCTTCTGGAATGCCGATCCGCGCGTCAAGCTGCTGGTCGCGCGCTTTGCGCCCGACGCGCTGCGGCTCGTCGATGCCAGCCCCGGCGGCTATGCATATGCCGAACTGGCCGGCGCGGCGCCGCTGGGCGAGGCGATCGCCTTCACGCCTGCCGACTATTACGCGCGCCTCGATGTGCTGGTGAGCAAATTCCACGATGCGTCTTGCCCCGGCGCGCGGCAAATGCGCGTGATCACCAACGGCGTTGCCGCGCGCCCGCCGTCACCCCGCGCTGCGGCGACACGTTTTCTGGTGAGCGGCCGCATCGCGCCGAGCAAACGGATCGAAACCATCCTCGAGGCCTTCGCGCGGCTGCTTAGAGACAACGCCGAAGCAACGCTGCACGTCGTCGGCCAGGCCGAGGTGCGCGACACGGCGTATCTGGACAACCTGCTGCAGCGCGCGAGTGGCCTGCCGGTGACGTTTCGCGGCGCCGATGCGACCCTGTCATTCCTCGCCGAACCCTTCACCGCCGCCATCGTGCTCGGCACCCACCAGGGCTGTCCCAACGCGGTATTGGAGGCTATGTCGGCGGGGCTGCCGGTGATCGCCAACGACAGCGGCGGCACGCGCGAACTGGTGCGCGACGGCGAAACCGGCTGGCTGCTGCCCGAGGATGCGGATGCGGCAACATTGGCCGGCGCGATGCGCGAGGCGAGCCACGCGGAAACGTCTTCGGAGCGCGGCCAGTGTGCGCGTGAATACGTGCGGCGATTTCACGGCATCGATGCAATGGCGGACTGTTACCTTTCGGTTCTTGCCGGCGGCGCCGAAGCGGTCGCGGCCAGGCGGATTCCGTTTTCTGCTGCCGAGGCGCAAAACGCCGCGGCCGACTGAGCGCGCTCGCGCCGGGTTGGGCACGTCAACCGCAGCGATGGCCCCCGCAAATGATCCGCAAATGATGATCCGGCGTTTCTTGTGCCAATGCAGCCGATGCGGGCGTGATTCCATTCGCGCCAATGCTAGAGTCTTTCGGTCGGATTGATTGCACGTTTGGGGTCTGCACGATAGGCCGGTCGAGTGCACTCGGGAAATCACCAAAAGGGGCGTTTGAAATTCCTACTTCTCGCCGGTTCAGGATTACGCTCCTGTTGTCGCTGCTGTTGCACGCCCTGCTGCTGAGCCTGCAGTTCGACGGCGAGGGGCGCGGCTGGCTGGGGCTGGGCGGGACAATGCGCGACCGGCGCGTCGACGCCACGGAGTTGCGCGTGACACTCGTGCGGCCAGGGGCGGCAGCCGCGACGCTCGCGCCGCCGGATGAGTCGATCATCGTGCGCGCAGGCGAGCGGCCGCAGGTTGCGCTGCCACCTCCCCTGCCGAACGGCGTGTTCTCCGCGGTGACCACGAACGCCGCGCCACCGCCGGGATTGCCCGAGCCGCAAGCGAAGGACTTGCTCTCGCTCAAGCTGTCGCGCGAACTGTCTGCGGGCGCGGCCCAGGCTGCGATCACGCCCAACCTGGCGGCTGCGCCCGCCATCGCCACGAGCGCACCAGCCGCGCCGGAGACCAAGCCGGAGCCGGAGCCGCGCGCCGACACGACTCCACCAGTCCTTGCCGTGGATCGCTCGCCGGAGCCGGCGCCGGTTGTCGTGGCTGCATCGCGCGCCGCAGAAGAACCCGCCCAAGAAGAACAGGCGCGCCTGGACACCGAACGACTCGCGGAAGAACGCAAGGAGGCAATACGTCGCGAGGCCGAGCGCCTGGAGGCGGCGCGCACGGAAGCCGCACGCGCCGAGGCCGCGCGCATTGAAGGCGAACGCCGGGAAGCCGCGCGGCTCGCTCAGGAGAGACTCGAGGCGCAGCGGCAGGCGGTGATGCAACAGGGAGCCGCAAAGGCGGAGGCGGCACGCGCCGAGGCCGCGCGACAGGAGGCGGAACGCAAGGAACTTGCCCGCCGCGAAGCAGCGCGCGTCGAAGCGGCCCGAGCCGAGGCCCTAAAGGCAGAAGCGGCGCGCATCGAGGCCGCGCAAGCAGAGGCCGCCCGTGCGGAAGCGGCACGCCTCGCTGCGCAGCGCGCCGAGGCGCTGCGTCAGGAAGCCGCGCGCAATGCCGCGGCCAAGGCGGAGGCGCAACGCCAGGAAGCCGCCCGTGCCGATGCGGCGCGCCGCGAAGCCGAGAAACTGGATGCGGTCCGCCAAGCCGCCGCGAAGGCCGAGGCCGCGCGGGCGCAGGAGGAAAAGGACGAGGACGCCCGCCGCGAGGCGCGCCGGCGCAACCTGGCGCGCATCTTGGAGGAAGAGGCCAAGCAACGCGACAGCGCCAAGTTCGCCGCGTCCAAGCCGATCTTGCCGCTGTCGCTGAGCAGCGCCCGGCGCGTGCGCCTGTGGGGCCGCGCCGATGCCAACGAGGCGCTGGTCCAGTACGCCGAGGCCTGGGCGCGCAAGATCCAGCTCAATACCCTGCCGGATGCCGTGAAGCAGATTGCCGAGCGCAAACCGGCCAACCCGATGGTGACGGTGGCGATCCGCAGCGACGGCACCATCGAATCGGTGACCATCGTGCAGGGCAGCGGCGTGGCGGAGGTCGATGAAGCAATCCGCCGCATCGTGCAGGGCCACGCGCCGTACCTGCCCTTCCCGCCCGAATTGGCGCGCGACTACGATGTGATCGAAGTCCGCCGCACCTGGTTTTTTGATGTCGCGGTGCGACTGCAATGAGCGCAGCCCGCGCGGTTGCGGACCGGCGGTGAACCGCAGGTCCGCAACGGCCCGGTCAAGCTATTTCTTGGCCGGCGGCGCCTTGGCGTCGTGCGCGATCACGTCCCACTTGGCGCGAGCATCGTTGGACAACACGCAGTCGGCACCGGCTTCGCACTTGGTGATGTGCGCCTTTTTGCCGGTGAATGCGAACCACGATCCGGCGGGAAGCTTCGTGTCCTTGCCATCGATGGTGAACACCACCGTGCCGGACACCACGGTTACGTAATGATCAGCCGTGTGGTGATGCACCGGCGCGTTAAATCCGGCCGGGAGCCGCAGCATGGAATGATGGGCGCCTTTGGCCGGGTCGCCGTGCAGGACCGCCATCTTGACTCCGGGAAACTCCTTGACGTCGGTCCACTTGATGTCGCCGGCAGGCATCAGCACGGCCTTGCCGGCGGGTGCGGCATCCTTGGCCTGGGCGACCGGCATTCCGGCAAGAACTGTCGATGAAAGGGCAATCACAACGGCTTCGCGCAATTTCATGGGCTTCCTCCATTGGTTCCACGGTGAACGCCTTGTGGGCGTGGGGCGACGAGTGTATGCCTTTTTCGCAAAACCCGTGAACCCGGCACCGACAGGGGCCGTGGGGCCGGCTGGCGCACCCGCATGGCTCGCATGGAGCCACCATCCCTCCACCTGCTTAGGCAGTTCACCGATGTGATTTCCGCGACAACGGCGTAGTATGTTTTGCCCCAACAACCGATGCGCGGGAGGCCTCATGAAGCAGATCCGTTGGTTTGTTCCATGTCTGTTGGCAAGTTCATTGCTGGCGGTGTGCAACGCTGACACGGCGCTTGCCCAGGACAAGGTGGCCGGGCCGAAGGTCGAAGCGCCGAAGAAGGGTGAACCCACGCGCACCCCGCTGATCGACAACGAAAGCGTGTCCGTCATCGAGGTGAAGTTCCTGCCCGGCGATGTGTCTTCAAGCCGCCAGCGGCCGGGGCGCGTGATTCACTACATCACCGGCGGTCAGTTCTTGTTGACCTATCCGGACGGCAAGACCGAAGTACGCAAATTCAAAGCCGGTGAAACGATCTGGCGCGCCGCCGAAACCACCGAGGTGAAGAATAACGGCAAGTCCACCGTTCGCCTTGTCCAGGTGGTGGCGAAGTCGAAATAATCCGTGGAAGGAACCGGACGCCGTCGCGAGCATGACCGGTTCCTGATTCTCGACGCGGAAAGCGGCTCGCGACAAGCCGTTCACGCCGGTTCGTTGCCCGGCGGCAAAAAACTGCCATCATCGCGCCATGGCAGACGAGGTATTGGGCGCCGCGCGGCGCGCCATCGAACAGGCGCAATCGATTGCCGTCCTGACCGGCGCGGGCATCTCGGCCGAATCGGGCATCCCGACCTTTCGCGACGCGCTCACCGGGTTGTGGTCGCGCTTTCGCCCTGAGCAACTGGCCACGCCGGAGGCGTTTCTGGCCGATCCGAAGACGGTCTGGGAGTGGTACGCGTGGCGGCGCGAGAGGGTCGGCACGGCGCAGCCGAATGCCGGGCACCGGGCGCTGGCCGCACTCGAACGCGCCTGCGCGGCACGCGGCGCGGCGTTCACCCTGGTCACGCAAAACGTCGACGGACTGCACGAGGCGGCCGGAAGCCGCAACGTGATCGAGCTGCACGGCAACATCCGCCGCGTCAAGTGTTTCGACCACCACCATGCGGCCGCGAGTTGGGATAACCACGACGTGCCGCCGCGCTGCGCGCAATGCGGCTCGCTGTTGCGCCCGGACGTGGTGTGGTTCGGCGAGGCGCTG
>DASUDU010000061.1:0-8954 GCA_036275435.1 Usitatibacteraceae bacterium
CCGCATGGCGTCAACCGCCCCGGCAATCGGCTAGACCGTTGGTCGGGTATCCGCGCGCAAGCTGCCTGCCAGTGCCGTCGCATTGCGCGCCGCCAAGGCGTAAATCGACAATTGGGGGTTGGCGCCGATCGACGTCGGAAACACCGAGCCGTCAATTACGCTGAGGTTCTCGATCTGGTGGTGCCGGCCCTCGGCATCGACCACCGAATCGCGCGCCCGGCTGCCCATGGCGCACCCGCCCATCACGTGGGCGGAGGCGACGCGGCACTTGAGCGTGGCCATGTCGAGGCGGTCGATGGCGGCGCGCGCGTCAGACCAACGGCGCAGCGGCCTGGCCTCGTCGTGCAGCGGCATGACGATCGCGGCGCCGGCGGCGAACTGGATTTCTGCCAGGGTGGCCAGGGCGCGGCGCGCGCCATCCCACAAGTAGCCGCTGATCGGATAATCGAGCACCGGGCTTCCATCCGGGCGCAGGTGCACCGTGCCGCCGGGGCTTTCGGGGTGGAATCCGTCGCGCAGCAAGGCGATGCCGACCTGCATCTGCGGCAGCCGCTTCATCCATGCCGCGTGCGCCGCGCCGTGACCGGGCAGGGTGATGCCGGCCAGGATCGGGTGGATCGGCGGCGCCTCCAGCTTGAAACCGACCGGGCCGTCCAGCGGCAGCGAATCGAGGAAATGGTCGGAATAGATGGTCTGAGGAGCGCCGTTGAATGCTTCCACCGGTCCGTCCATCAGCGCCGCCGAGATCACCGACGGGTGCAGGAACGTCCGGCGGCCGAGCAGCCGGTGCGGGTCCGGAATGGCCGAGCGCATCAGCAGCGCCGGGGAATGGATCGCCCCGGCGGCGAGGATGACATGCCGCGCGTGGACGCGAATGCGGCGGGCGCCCGGCTCGACGCCCGCGGGGTCCATGCCGGCCGCGAGCAAGGTCGCGATGCGCTCGCGCCGATGCCCCAGGCGCAGCACGCGCGCCGAATGAACCAGGAGCATGCCCGCATCGAGCGCGGCCGGAATGGTGGTGACCAGCATCGACTGCTTGGCGTTGGTCGGACAGCCCATGCCGCAATAGCCGAGGTTCCAGCAGCCCTTGACGTTGCGCTGGATCGCCGCGTGCGGGATGCCCAGCGCCTGCATGCCGCGGCGCAGCACGTCGTTGTTGACGTTCGGGGTCACCGGCCACGGGGCGATCGACAGGCGTTGCTCCATGCGTTCGAACCAGGGCGCCATTTGCGCCGGCGAGAGGTCATCGAGCGCGTGGTATTGCTGCCAGTGGCCCAGCGTGGCCGCAGGGGTGCGAAAGCTCGAGGTCCAGTTCACCGTGGTCGAGCCGCCGACGCTGCGGCCCTGCAGGATGGTGATGCCCTTGTCGCGGGTCAGGCGTCCGGCCGATTCCTGGTAGAGCGACGGGTAGGCCTCGCCTTCGCGCATCCTGAAGTCATCCGAGCTTTTCAGCGGGCCTTCCTCGATCATCACCACCCGCAGCCCGGCCGCGGCGAGAATTTCGGCGCTGACCCCGCCGCCGGCCCCGGAGCCGACGATGGCGACATCGCATTCGAGTTCGACGTCGCTGCCCAGGGCGCGGCCGTCGATGACAGACCAGGCGCGGCGCGGATCGGACAGCGCGAGCCGGATCGGATCGCGAATCGTGTTTGGATTCATTTGGTGCCGGCGGACAACATCGGCGGACCGGCATAGCCGATGGCGGTCCACGCGCGCGGATTGCCATACCAGCACGCCTGGATCAGGCGCGCCAGTGCCTGGTAGCCCTGCCGCTGCAGGGCAAAGCGACCGTGCTGCCAACTGTTCAGGAAGGCTTCCACCTGCTGCGGCGCTGCCCGCATCCAGGGTTCGGAAACACCGCACAGCCAGCGGCGTGCCGGCGCGAACAGCAGCAGCGCAAACAGGGCGTCGAGTTCCGCGCGAACCGCGGACGGAAGCCCGCCCAGGGTCTGCTCCAGCGCGGCGAGGATTTCATCCAGTGCCGCAGTGCGACTCGGTTCATCCGCGGGAAGCGCGCCCGCCAGCAGGGCCGGAGCCAGCGCGCGCACCAACGCGCGATCCTCGTCGTCCAGCGCGGCGCGTTTCCTGGCGCCCGCGCGGCCCTCGACCCAAGGCGCGAGCGACAAGGCCAACGCGCCGGCCACGCCGAACTTCAGGAACGAGCGCCGGGTGAGCGGCAGCGCCATGTTATTTCAGCAGGATCTTGAGTAACCGCTCGAAGCGCCTGCCGTAGGGCGGCTTGAACAGGCCCAGGCCGTTGACCGGCGATTGGTGAAACACCGGCTTGATCTTCGAAAACGTCTCGAAGCCCCGTTCGCCGTGGTAGACCCCCATCCCGGAAGGCCCGACGCCGCCGAAAGGCAGCGACTCCTGGGAAATGTGCAGGATGGTCTCGTTGACGGTGACGCCGCCGCAGACCGTGCTGTCGAGCACTTTGCGCACATGGTCGTCAAAATTGCCGAAGTAATACAGGGCAAGCGGGCGCGGGCGCGCGTTGACATAGGCGATTGCGCCGTCGAGCGTGTCGTAGGGCACCAGCGGCAGGATCGGCCCGAAGATTTCGTCCTGCATCAGGCGCATCGAGTCGTTGACGTTGGCCACCAGCGCCGGCGGCACCTTGCCGGTGCCTTCGAACGACTCGCCCGCCGGATTGAGCACGGCCACGCGCGCGCCGCGCGCCGCGGCGTCGTCCAGGTAGCCCTGCAGGCGTGCGCGGTGACGCGCGTTGATCACGGCGCTGTAGTCGGGGTTGGTGGCCAGCGTCGGGTATAGCCGCGCCACGCTGCGCTGCGCGGCTTCGGCAAAGGCCTGCTCCTGGGCGCGCGGCACGAGGACGTAGTCGGGGGCGATGCAGGTCTGCCCGGCATTGAGGCACTTGCCGAACAGGATCTTGTCGGCCGCCTCGTCGATCCGGCATTCGGGGCCGACGATGGCCGGCGATTTGCCGCCCAGTTCGAGGGTGACGGGGGTGAGGTTTTCCGCGGCGGCCCGCATGACCTCGCGCCCGACGGCGGTCGAACCGGTAAACAGCAGGTGGTCAAAGGGCAGGTGGCAAAACGCGCGGGCCGTATCGGGGCCGCCCAGCACAGCCTGAACGCTGCCGTCCGGGAAATACTGCCGAAACAGGCCCTCGAGCACTTGGCCGGTCTGCGGCGTGAATTCGCTCATCTTGATCAGCACCTGGTTGCCGGCGGCAAGGGCGCCGCTCAGGGGCGACAGGGCCAGCAGCAACGGATAGTTCCAGGGCACGACGATGCCGACGACCCCGAGGGGCTGCGGACGCAGTTCGTTGCGCGCAGGCAGGAACCACAGCGATGCCCAGCTGCGCCGGGGCTTCATCCAGCGGCCGACATGGCGCCTTGCGCCACGGATTGCCGTGAGCGCCGGAAACACCTCGAGCAGGCGCGTCTCGTGCACCGACCGATGCCCGAAGTCTGCGGAAATTGCGGATTCGATCGCCGGCATCTGTTCAAGGACCAGCCGTTCGAGCGCGCGCAAGCGCGCCTGTCGCACCTCTTTGCCGGGCATGCGCTGTGCCTGATAGGCGGCACGCGCATGCGCAAAACGCGTTTCGAGGTCGGTCGAAGAAGCCGGCGGGGAACTCAAGTCCATGACATTGCCTTGCGCAGGTGTTCGGATGTGCACGCAGAATAGCAGCGCACGCAACAGCATGGCGGATTGAATTAGATTGTTCGTTCTAAATTGCTGCGGCGCAATAACCTCCCGCTGCCTGGAGCCCTGAAGTGATCGAACGCCTGGAACGGCTCAGCCAACTGCGCGGCAAGGGGTCGCGAGTCGAGCAGGATGCGGACTTTGCCCGCCGGCTGCACCAGCTCAAGGTCTGGCAGAACGCCCGCCTGGCGCGAACCTATGCCGACCTGAGCGCCGACCCGCGGCATGCGGCGGCCGTGGGTTTTTTTCTGGATCACCTTTACGGTGATGCCGACGCCAACTGGCGCGACCGCGACTTGATGCGCATGATGCCGACCATGCGCCGGCTGCTCCCGGACCATGCCTACGAAACGGTGGATCGCGCCTTGGCGCTCGACGTCATTTCGGAGGAATTCGACCAGGCCATGACCGACGCAATCGGCGACGTGCCAATCGATGAGGCTGCCTATGCGCGGGCCTTTCGCCGGGTCGGCCGCATCGCCGATCGACGCGAACAGGTGCGCCTGATGCGTGCCGTCGGCGAAGGTCTGGACGAAGTGGTCGACAAGCCGGTGATTTACACGACCCTCAAGTGGCTGCGCAAGCCGGCACGCCTGGCGGGGCTCGGCGAAATGCAGGCCTTTCTCGAGGCCGGATTCACCGCGTTTCGCACCATGGCCGGTGCGGAGCACTTTCTGTCCACCATCGAGCAGCGCGAGCTGGCCCTGATCGACCGGCTGGCAACCGGTCAGCGCGAGCCGTTCGCCGTCATCCCCGGCTGGACGGGAGGCGCGGACGCGGCAACCGGTCGCGCCACCAGCCCGGCCGCCTGATCGCGGCATGCGCGCGCTCTGATTTTGCCGCATAGTACGGGCAACGTCGGGTCTTTTTTTCGCGAAGCATGACAACCCCATCCTTTGCTGCAAGCGACAACGCGATTCGCGCCGCGCGTGCCGGCGACCTGCGCGCGGCGGTCGGCCTGGCGCGCCATGCCTATCGCATGGCGCGCGCCGAGGGCTTGCACGCGCAGCAATGGGCGCTAAACGCGCTGGCGCTGGTCCAAGGCGCGCACGGCATGTTCATCGAGTCTGTCGCCACGTCGATCGATGCGTTCAAGCTGGCGCAGGAATTGGGGGAACGGGCCGGCAGCATGCACGCGCTGGTCACCATGTCCGGCGCGGCCAGTTTCATCCTGGAAACCGACGAGGTGTCGATCGCGATGCTGGCCATCGGCACACGCGAAGCCAAGGCGCTCGGCGATGTCGCGCTGCAGGTACGCATCGACAATACGCTGGGCATCCTGCACCTGAACCGCCGGGAGTTTGCCGAGGCCGATGCCGCGTACGATCGCGCGCTCGCCGCGGTCGGGCCGTCCGATTCGCGCGCGGCGTTGTTCACCCCCGACTACCTGATCGCCGGCAACCAGACCTTCATGCACATCCGGCGCGCCATCCAGACCCTGCCGCCCGAGCACGACGAGGTTTGCCAACGCGCCCTGGCACGAATCCTGCGCGCGATTGACGTTGCCCGCGAGCACGCCAACGTCGATGCCGAGGCGCGCGCCTTGTTCGGGCTTGGCATGCTGCAGGCGCATCTGGGCCAGACTGACCAGGCGCTTGCGGCATTCGTCGAAACCGTTTCGATTGCGCAACGCATCCACCACGCGCCGCGCCTGGTCGATACCTATATCGAAATGGCCGGCGTACATGCCACGCTGGGGGACCTCAAGGCCGCCCTCAGCGCCTACGATGATGCCTTCGAGATCGCCGATGCGCACCGGCCGACCAGCAAGCTGAGCCGGATCTGCGAGGGCATCGCCGACGTCTATGCCGGCCTTGGAATGGCGCGCGAAGCATCGCATTTCCAGGCCAAGGCGCAGCACGAGCGCGATGTGTTTTCGCGGGAAAACGACCACGCGATGCGCGACATCAAGGCCTTCTGGGAACGGCTCGAGGCATCCGCCGGCTAAGCGTTCATTTCTTGCGGGGCGCAGGCTTCTTGGCTGCCGCAGCTTTGGCCTCGGACGTCTTCGGCCGGGATGAACGGGCTGGAGCGGCCAGGACCTTTTCCAGCTGCTCGTGCACGGCGGCCTCGATGGGGCCCTTCATCATTTTCAGCATGAAGCCCAGGGTGACCTCGAGTTTCATGTCGTGGTCGGAGACTGCCAGCGACCCCTGGACCCCGCTGCGTCGGAAGTGCAGCACGTCGCCCTGCCAGTCGCCGCTGAGGTCGAATTTTTCAGCCAGACGGCCGGCCATCGTGTCGGCCGCTTCACGCGCGCCCTGCAAGCCCAAGTGATGGGCGCGCTTGATGGAAATGTCGGCCACATATCCCCCTGTGTACATGGTTGCCGGAAGCCGCATAGTCTACACAGGCAGCGGCGCCACGGCGACTGGTCGCAGCCCATCGCCACCGGTCGCACGCCGGTTGCGGTTCGTCGTGGGCTCGACTAATCTGGCTGGACATGGTCACACAGGGTCCACTTTCCAGATTTCGCGCCGGGTTCGAGCGCGCCAGATTTCGCGCCGGGTTCGAGCGCGCCCGGGCGCGCAGCCTGGCGCGGCTGTCCGCCGCCGAGCGCGCGGAGCTGCAGGCCTTCGATGCCGCGTTCAAGCGGCATGGCTGGCAATACACGCTGCTGTTGCTTGCGCTGTGGACGCTGCTCGCCACGGTCGGCAAGCTGGCGCTGGCTCATATCGGCTGGATCGCCGCATTCGTGCTCTCCGGTGCCTTGCTCATGACCCTGATCGTCACCCTGGCCGCTGTCTGGTTTGGTCCTTCACGGGTGCGCGTCGGCATGAAAAGCGTCATGGTGACCGTCGGCATGGCGCTGACCGGCGCTCTGGTTGGCGCATTTTTCGCGCGCCTGCTGCTGACCGAGCGGCTGGACGATTTCGTGCGCGACTTCACCAGTGTCCTGCCCAAGGTGCTGGTCGCCGGATTGGTGTTCGGCATGGCCTATGCCGTGCTGATGGTCAGCGTGGCGCAATTCCGGCGCATGCAGCTGCAGCGGCAGAATGCCGACCTGGCGCGACAGGCGTCGCAGGAACGCATGGGTCGCCAGCTTGCCGATGCGCGGCTGCGGCTCATGCAGGCGCAAGTGGAGCCGCATTTTCTGTTCAATACGCTGGCATCGGTCCAGCAGTTGGCCGAAGGCAAGGCGCCCGAGGCCGCGCAGATGACTGCCCGCCTGATTACCTTCCTGCGAGCCGGCCTGGCCGGACTGCGTGAGGAGCACAGCACGCTCGGGCGCGAGTTCAAGGCCATCGAGGCGTACCTGGAAATCATGCGTGTTCGGATGCCCGAGCGGCTCAGTTACCAGCTTGATCTGCCCGCGGCGCTCGCACAGGTGCCGGTTCCCCCGGCGATGCTGATTTCGCTGGTGGAAAACGCGATCAAGCACGGCATCGAACCGTTCCCGGAGGCGGCGTCGATTCGCCTGCGGGTAGAACACGACGGCCGGCACTTGCGCATCGAGGTCCGCGATACCGGCCTTGGCCCGAACATGCTCAAGGCGGGCGGCGGCGTCGGGCTGGACAACATCCGCCAGCGGCTGCGCATCCTGTATGCGGGCCAGGCGCACCTGACAGTGGGCGGCAATGCGCCGCGCGGGTTCGTAGCCACCATCGAAATTCCGCATGCCGGGGATGCCGCGCCAGGCGTGCGCGATCCGGCCGACAAGCCGACCACACCGAAAGGCAGCCATGAGCCGAATCCTGATCGCTGAAGACGAACCCCTGATGCGCGAGCGGCTGCTTGCGCAATTGCAGGTTGCCTGGCCAGACGGCGAGGTTGTTGCCGTCGCCAAGGACGGCTTGCAGGCGCTGGAGCAATGGCGCCAGCTACGGCCGCAGGTTGCATTCCTCGACATCCGCATGCCGGGCAAGAGCGGCCTCGAGGTTGCTGCCGAGATCGGCGACCAGGCGCATGTCGTTTTCGTCACGGCCTATGACGAATACGCGATCCCGGCATTTGAGCAGGGTGCCGTCGATTACCTGGTAAAGCCGGTCGAGCCGGAGCGCCTGGCCGTCGCGGTGCAACGGATTCAAAAGCGCATCGGCGCCGCGCCCCCGGACTGGTCGGCGGTCGTCGCCGGCCTGCTCAACCGCGGGCAGCCGGCCTCGAAGCTGAAATGGATCCGCGCCTCGCTCGGCAACCAGACGCGGGTGATCGACGTCGCGGATGTGTTGTTCTTCCAGTCGGATGCCAAGTACACACGCATTGTGCTGCGCGATTCCGAGGCGCTGGTGCGTACCCCGCTCAAAGAACTGGTCGAAGGGCTCGATCCGGAGTCATTCTGGCAGGTGCACCGCGGTACCATCGTCAATGTCGCGGCGATCGACCGCGCTGTGCGCGAAGGCCCGGAAAAGCTGGTGCTGCACCTGAAGGGATGCGCCGAGAAACTCGGCGTTTCCCGGCAGTACTTCCACCTGTTCCGGCAGGGCTAGCCCTGCAGGCGAATGCGGCCGCCCGGCTGGATGACCGACCGCGCCGTAAGCCGGTTCCAGCGCAGCAGGTCGCCCAGCTGCACGCCGTAGCGCGTGGCGATGGCGAACAGCGTTTCGCCCGATCGCACCACATGGACTGCCGGCCGCGTATCCCGCTGCGGGGCCGCCGAAGCCGCAACGCGGACTTGCGCGTCCGCCGCTGCGGCATCTCCGGCAATGCTCAGGATCTTGCCGGCCGGCAGGTTCGGGCCGCGCAGCGGATTGCGCGCCTGCAGTTCCGCGACCGACATGCCGTACTGCCTGGCAATCGAGAACAGCGTCTCGCCACGTTGCACCACGTGCGTTACCGGGAGCGCCGGGTCGACCGCCGGCTGGGTTGCCGGAGCCGGCTGCCCGGGCTGCCGGTCGGAGTCGAGGACGAGCGCCGCGGACGCGGCTGCAACGGATGCTGGTCCAGCGGGCGCGGCCGCTTCGACCGACGTATCTTTCCGGTCATTCTTCAAGGCGACCTTCTTCTCCAGTGCCGACTCGATGGCCCGGGCGTCCTTGCCGACCGGAACCATGAAGCTCGCCGGCTGGGTGAGTTTGCCCTTCTTCTCCCGAAACGGCCCGCCCGTCGCGCGCAGGTAGGAGGCGGTCATGCCGTAGCGGCGGGCGAGGGTGTCGAGGGACTCCCCGCGCTTGGCGTGGATGACCTGCCAGGACACCATGGGCCCCTGCACGGTTCGATACAGTTCGAGGTTTTCGCGGAACACATCGGCCTTTTCTGCAGGCACCAGGAAGTAGCCGGTGCTGGTCGCCGCCACCGGCCGGTTTGATGCCGGGTTGAGCGCGGCAAATTCGTCGGCATCCATC